>NZ_JBQSVT010000069.1:0-9916 GCF_052376555.1 Specibacter sp. AOP5-B1-6 | reverse complement strand
TCCGCGGAACATCGTGAAGCACGGAAACTGCTGCCGGCAGGGAACATCCGGAAGGCTGTGTCACGGCAGAATCGTCAATTAATCATCGCTGGTAACGGTCCGGCGCCGGGCACTGAGCAGATCCATGCCGGGGCGGGCGGCCACGTGCTCCTCGACGGCGTCAAGCGCGGCAACAATCCGGCTGCGCTCAGCAGCCACCAACCCAACACCGACAACAGCACGCCGGTGCAGATCTTTGAGGTCCACCTCTGCGACGGAGACGTCGAAATGTTTCCTAATCTCGGCAACCAGGGGCCGTAGCACGGACCGTTTCTCCTTCAATGAATGAACGTCGCCAAGCAACAGATCAAACTCGATCCAGCCGATCCACATGCTCGTCCTTTCCTCTAATGAATGCTCGATACCCGTTTGAGGCGGACCGGGTGCCTGTTTTCAGGGTACTCAGTGCGCGCTTTCCGACCAGTCACCCCGGTTGATGCACGACCGCACCGGGAGCCTTTGGCTGTCCGGCGCCCGCCTGCGGCTCTCCCACAGCGCTCTCGCGACTGTCGGCCCCAAGGGCAGGGACCCGACAGCCCGTTTGTCTCATGCCCGGTGATACAGCGCCACCCAAAGGTTGACCATTGCTGCGACAGGGTCCGGGAAAACAGCCCATCTGCAGGAGCGTTCGGGATAACAGCCCCGAAGGTGAGCGAGGGTCGGGTGGGGGCGTTCTGGTGGGAGGCGTTGACTGGGGTCATATGCTGGGGGCATGACGACGACGTCCGCTGCCTCCGCGTCCACACTTGCCGCCAGCCTGGCTGAAACCGGATACCTGGCCGACGAGGGCCTGGCCACCATTGCCTATTTGGCCATGGCCATGGAACGGCCGCTGCTGCTGGAGGGCGAGCCCGGCACCGGCAAGACCGCCATGGCCGAAGCCATCGCAGAAGCGTACAAGCTCCCGCTCATCAGGCTCCAGTGCTATGAGGGCATCGACGCCGCACAGGCACTGTACGACTGGGACTTTACGGCGCAAATCCTGCACCTGCGCAGTGTCGAGGCCGGCGGCGGAAACCTCAGCACCGCCGAACTGGAGAAGTCCCTCTACGACGAGCGTTTCCTGCTGGCCCGGCCTATCTTGAAGGCGTTGCAGCAAAGCCCGGCCGTGCTGCTCATCGACGAAATCGACCGGGCAGATGACGAATTTGAGGCTTTCCTGCTCGAGGTGCTCTCCACCTATCAGGTCTCCATCCCGGAATTTGGCACCGTCAAGGCGGCAACCCCGCCGATCGTGGTGCTCACCTCGAACCGGACCCGCGATCTGCACGATGCGCTCAAGCGCCGCTGCCTTTACCACTGGATCGACCACCCCGGACTGGCCCGGGAGGTGGCGATCGTGCGCACCCGGCTGCCGGACGTTCCGGCGCTGCTGGCTGAACAGGTGGTCCGCGCCGTCCAGCAGATCCGTGCCACGGACGACGTCATGAAGCCACCGGGCGTGGCCGAAACACTCGACTGGGCCCGGGCACTGCACCTGCTGGGCAGCCCCACGCTAGACCTGGAAGCGGCCGCCGCCAGCATCGGCGCACTCTGCAAATACCGCGAGGACACCACCCGCGTCTCAGCCACGCTGGCCCGGATCCTGGGCTGAACCATGGCGAAGATCGCACTGCACCCGGCGGAAGAGATCCTGCTGGCCTTTGCGACCGCGCTCCGCACCGCCGGTGTCCAGGTCACGGCGGATCGGTCCCGCAGCTTTGTCGACGCCGTCTCCCGCCTGTCCATCGAGAATCGGACAGACGTGTTTTGGGCCGGGCGGGCAACACTGTGCGCGGAACCCGAGGACCTCGACACGTACCAGCGCACCTTTGAGAGCTGGTTCGCCCCGGCACATGCACCGGGCGGAGCGCCACAGGGCTCGGCCACGACGGTCAAGGCCGCTGCCCTGGACGACGACGGCGGAAACGGCCGCGAGGAGGCCGGCGGGGAGGCGCTGCAGGCGGTCGCCAGCCGCCGAGAAATGCTGCGCCACCGCGACGTGGCCACCCTCGACGACGCGGACCGCGAGCTCCTGCACCGCATGTTTGCCGACCTGCCAGTGACACTGCCAAGCCGGCCCGGCAGGAGGCGCCGAACAGCCCGACACGGTTCCATCGACAGGGTCCGCACACTGCGTGCACAACTGCGCCGGGGCGGCGAACCCGGCCCGTTGAAATACGGCAGGGCGCCCCGAAAGCCCAGAAGGGTGGTGTGGCTGATTGATGTTTCCGGCTCCATGGCACCCTATACCGACAGCCTGCTGCGCCTGGCCCACCACGTCCTTCAAGCCGCCCCGCAGCAGGTTGAGGTGTTCACGCTGGGCACCCGGCTGACCCGGGTGACGGCCGCACTGAGGCTCCCCGACGCCGACGACGCCCTGGCCCAGGCGGGCCGCACCGTGCCCGACTGGTCCGGCGGCACCCGGCTCGGAGAGGTGCTGCGGGCATTCAATGACCGGTGGGGGCAGCGCGCGGTGGCCAGGTCCGCCGTCGTCATTGTGGCAAGTGACGGCTGGGAGCGCGGCAGCCCTGCACTGCTGGGCCGGCAGGTGGAGCGGCTGCACCATGTGGCCCGGCGAGTCGTTTGGGCCAACCCGCACCGGGGGAAAAACGGCTACGCACCCGTGCAGCAGGGAATCAAGGCCGTCCTGCCGCACGTTGACGCTTTTATGGCGGGCCATTCGATGAAGAGCTTCGAGGAGTTGTTGGGCGTGATGGGCAATGCGTGAAGTGTTGAAGGATTTGGTGGAAGCAGTGGAGGCCGGGCACACGGTGGGGCTGGGCACGGTGGTGCGCACCTTCCGCTCTGCGCCGCGTCCGGCCGGCGCCTCCATGATGGTCGACGCCGGCGGGCTGGCTGTGGGGTCCGTGTCCGGCGGGTGTGTGGAAGGGGCGCTCTACGAGCTGGCCACGGACGTGGCACAGGACGGCAAGCCCGTCCTGCAGCGCTACGGCATCAGCGACGACGACGCCTTCGAGGTGGGGCTGACGTGCGGGGGCATCATCGACGTGTTTGTGGAAGCCGTCTCGAAGCAGACGTTTCCGGAACTGCCGCTCGTTGCCGCGGAGGTGGACGCCGACCGGCCCGTGGCCGTCGTGACGGTGATCGAACACCCCGACCCGGCCTGGTTGGGGCGGCACCTGGTGGTCCACCCGGACGGTTTCGAGGGCTCCTTGGGCAGCGACCGCGCCGACCACGCCGTCAGCGATGACTCCATGGGCCTGCTGGCGGCCGGGCGGAACAGCACGTTGATGTACGGTCCGGACGGGGAACGCAGGGGCGACGGCATGAGGGTGTTTGTGGCCAGCTTCGCCCCGCAACCGCGCATGCTGGTCTTCGGCGCCATCGACTTCGCCGCGGCTGTGGCCAAGCAGGGCAGCTTCCTCGGCTACCGCGTGACGGTGTGCGACGCCCGTGCCGTTTTTGCCACGAAGGCCCGCTTCCCCGTCGCCGACGAGGTCGTGGTGGAGTGGCCGCACAGGTACCTGCAGGCCCAGCTCGACGCAGGGCTGATCGACGCCCGCACGGTGATTTGTGTGCTCACGCACGACCCCAAGTTTGATGTGCCGCTGCTGGAGGTGGCGTTGCGCCACGACGTCGCGTATGTCGGGGCCATGGGGTCGCGCAAGACCCACGACGACCGGCTGGACCGCCTGCGGGAGGCGGGCGTGTCCGACGTCGAGCTTGAAAAGCTTTCCAGTCCCATCGGCCTGGACCTGGGCTCACGCACACCCGAAGAAACCGCCGTGTCCATTGCGGCGGAGATCATCTCGCTGCGGTGGGGCGGAAAGGGCGGACGGCTGAGCGGGCTGGCAGCCCGCATCCACCACGTGCCCCTGGCCGATGCCGCACACGAAGACCAGCACGGGCACGAGGACCGAGCGGGCGAGGCAGGCTAGCACAAACCCGACTACAAACAGCCCTAACGTTCCGGCGCGCCGTCATGTAACGTAAGACACATCACGGGCTGGAGCACAGCTGGTTGGCATGGGCTCCTTACGAATCTAGGAGATCTCAATGGCGAGTTCCAAATCCATCCACGTCGACGTTGACGGTGTCGCTTACACGGACGACGTCGAACCCCGGCTGCTGCTGGTCCAGTACCTTCGCGAGCGGCTGGGAAAGACCGGGACGCTGATTGGCTGCGACACCACCAACTGTGGCGCCTGCACGGTGCATCTTGACGGCGTCAGCGTGAAATCGTGCACCATGTTTGCCGTGCAGGCTGACGGGCACCAGGTCACCACGATCGAGGGCATGGCGCAAAACGGCAAGCTGGCCCCGCTGCAGGAGGCTTTCCACCAGTGCCACGCGCTGCAGTGCGGCTTCTGCACGCCGGGCATGATCATGCAGTCCGCGTCGCTGCTGGAGGAAAACCCGCACCCCACCGAAACCGAGATCCGGGACGGACTGGAGGGGAACCTGTGCCGGTGCACCGGCTACCAAAACATTGTGGCCGCCGTGAAGTCGGTGGCTGACGGTGTGAACTACGACGACAGCGGCGTTTCCGTCGCCGAGTCGCTGGCTGACGACGCTCCCCCGGCTGCGGATCCGCTGCTTGGGGACGCTTCGAAAACGGCAGGTGTGTCATGACCACCACCGTTGACAATGGCGCCGCGCCGGCCCGTGCCGAAATTGGATCGGCCCGCCTGCGCAAGGAAGACGCCCACCTGATCACGGGCCGCTCCCGCTTCACCGACAACATGGTGCTGCCGGGCATGCTGCACCTGGCCATGGTGCGCAGCCCCTACGCCCACGCAACGATCACCAACATTGAGGTGTCCGCCGCGCAGGCCTCCCCCGGCGTCTTTGCCGTGCTGACGGGCGCTGACGTTGCCGAGGAACAAGGCAGCCTGCCCAACGCCTGGCCGGTCACCCCGGATCAGAAGGCACCGAACCATCCCGCCGTCGCCGTCGACGAGGTGGCGTTTGCGGGCGAAATCGTGGCCGTCATCATCGCCCGCAGCGCGTCCGCAGCCCGCGACGCCGTCGAACTTGTCGACGTCGACTATGCCGAGCTGCCCGTCGTCATGGACCTGGAGGAAGCGTTCACCGACAAGGTTCTGGCGCACACCACGCTGGAATCCAACAAGTCCGCCACGTGGGTGTTTGATTCGGCCGAGGCCGGCACCGGCACGTCCATTGCGGACGCGCTGTTGAATTCCGACGTCGTCGTGGAACGCACCCTGTACCAGCAGCGGCTCATTCCGGCCTTCATGGAACCGCGTTCCACGGTGGTTGACCCGACGGGTGAGCAAATCACCATGTGGAGCGCCACGCAGATCCCGCACATCCTGCGGCTGATGCTGGCGTTGACGCTGGGCATCCCGGAAAGCAAGATTCGGGTGATCGCCCCGGATGTGGGCGGCGGGTTTGGCGGCAAGCTGCAGGTCACGCCCGAGGAAGTCATCACCGTGCTGGCAGCCCGGCGCATGGGCAAGCCGTGCAAGTTCACCGAAACCCGCAGCGAGTCCCTGCAGGTGGGCCACCACGGCCGGGCACAGGTGCAGCGGCTGAAGATCGCCGCCACGAAGGAAGGCATCGTCACCGGCCTGGACGTGAACCTGCTGGCCGACATGGGCGCCTACCTGGGCCTGATCACCTCCGGCATCCCGGTGCTGGGGGCGTTCATGTACAACTCCATCTACAAGTTCCCGGCGTACCGGTTCGAATGCAACAACATCTTCACCAACAAGGTCTGGACCGACGCCTACCGCGGGGCCGGCCGGCCCGAAGCCACGTTCGCCATTGAACGGATGATGGACGAGCTCGCGGTTGAGCTCAACATGGACCCGCTCGAGCTGCGCGAGAAGAACTGGATCAAGCACACCGAGTTCCCGTTCACCACGGTGGCCGGGCTCGAATACGACACCGGCAACTACGAGGCCGCCACGGCCAAGGCCGTGGACCTCTTTGACTACCAGGGGCTGCGGGCCGAACAAAAACGCCGGCGGGATGCCGGGGAACCCGTGCAGCTGGGCATCGGCGTGTCCACCTTCACGGAGATGTGCGGGCTCGCCCCGTCCAGGGTGCTCGGTTCGCTCAACTACGCGGCCGGCGGCTGGGAACACGCCCAGGTGCGGGTGCTGCCCACCGGCAACGTTGAGGTGGTCACCGGTTCTTCGTCCCACGGGCAGGGCCACGAAACAGCATGGAGCCAGCTCGTCGCCGACAGGCTCGGGGTGCCGTTTGAAAACGTCGAGGTCCTGCACGGCGACACGCAGGTGTCCCAGCGCGGCCTTGACACGTACGGCTCGCGTTCGCTGACAGTGGGCGGCATGGCAGTGCTCGCGGCGGCGGACAAGGTGATTGAAAAAGCCAAGGTCATCGCCGCCCACCTCATGGAGGCCAACGAAGACGACCTCGAATTCACCAACGGCGCGTTTACCGTTCGCGGAACCGACCAGTCCACCGGTCTGGGCGAGATCGCCTTTGCGGCGTTCTCGGCGCACAACATGCCCGACGGCGTGGAGCCCAACCTTGACTCGGAGGCCACGTTCGATCCGGTCAACTTCTCCTACCCGCACGGCACCCATCTGGCGGCCATGGAGGTGGACACGGAAACCGGGCAGGTGACCGTGCTCAAGTACGTGTGCGTGGACGACATCGGCGTGGTGGTCAACCCGATGCTTGTTGAGGGCCAGGTGCACGGCGGTTTGGCCCAGGGCATCGCGCAAGCATTGTACGAGGAGGCAGTTTATGACGACGCAGGGACGCTGGTCTCCGGTTCGTTCGTCGATTATCTGGTCCCCAGCGCCCCGGATCTGCCGCACTACATCACCGCACGGACGGAGACCCCGGCCACCAGCAACCAGCTGGGCGCCAAGGGCGTCGGCGAGGCAGGCACCATCGCCTCGACCCCCGCCATCGTCAACGGGGTGCTGGATGCGATCCGGCATCTGGGCGTGAAGGACATCAAGATGCCGTGCACGCCCTCGCGTGTCTGGCATGCCCTGCAGGAAGCCAAGACCGTTGGAGGAGTGCAATGATTCCGAGCACCTTTGATTACGCCGCGCCGACAACTGTTCAGGAGGCGCTTTCGCTGCTGGCCGCCGCCGACTCGGCCGGGGACGACGTGAAGCTGCTGGCCGGTGGCCAAAGCCTGATCCCCGTCATGAAGCTGCGCATGGCAGATCCTTCATTGGTCATCGACCTGGGCAGGATTCCCGGCCTTTCCGGCATCACGGACGACGGCGGAACCCTCACCATTGGTGCCATGACGCCGCACCACCTGATGGCCACCGATCCCCTGCTGGCTGCCCACGTGCCGCTGCTGCAAATGGCGGCCGCCACCGTGGCCGACCCCCAGGTGCGGCACCGCGGGACGTTTGGCGGGGCCCTCGTCCACGCCGATCCGGCCGGCGACATGCCTGCGGCGGTGTTGGCCACGGGGGCGACGTTCACCCTGTTTGGGTCGGGCGGCGAACGCACTGTGGATGCCGCCGATTTCTTCCAGGGCTACTTCACCACTGCGGTGGAGGAGGGTGAGATCCTCACCAGCATCCGGGTGCCCACATATGACGGGTGGGGCGCGCACTATGAAAAGTTCACCCGGGTGTCCCAGCAATGGTCCATCGTGGCCGTCGCAGCGATGGTGCGAATGGAAGGCGGCGTGATTGCCGAAGCCCGGCTGGGACTGACAAACATGGCCAGCACCCCGCTGCGCGCCAGCGCCGCTGAGGCTGCGCTCGCAGGCTGTGCGCTGGATGCGGACGCGATTGCTGCCGCCTGTGCACTGGCCGCCGATGGGACGGAACCGGCCAGCGACCTCAACGGCGACGCCGACTACCGGCGCCACCTGGTCCAGGTCATTGCCAGGCGAGCGGTCATGGCTGCGGCCGGGCTGCAGCCCGCCGGCAAGTTGCGGGTTGGGGCCTGACGCGTCATGGAACTCAAACACCACTTCACAGTGCCCAGCTCGCTCGAAGACACGTGGCGTTCCTTCAACCAGTTGGAGGAGATCGCCCCGTGTTTCCCGGGTGCAACGTTGACCGGGGTCGAAGGCGACACCTTTACCGGCACGGTCAAGATCAAGCTCGGCCCCATCGCCATGATGTACGCGGGCACGGGGCAGTTCCTTTCACGCGACGAGTCCACGCACACGGTGGTCATTGAGGCTACCGGAAAGGACAAGCGGGGCAACGGCACGGCTGGCGCCACGGTAACCGCCGTCCTGGCAGCTGCCGGCGATGGCACCACCGTGGACGTCTCCACGGACATGAACGTCACGGGCAAGCCCGCCCAGTTTGGCCGGGGCGTCATCCAGGACATCTCGGACAAGTTGCTGGAGCAGTTCGTCCAGTGCGTCATCCGCAACGCGGAACGGGACGAAGGCGGCCAGGACGAAGGCGGGCCAGACGAAGGCGGGCCAGGCGAAGGCGGGCCGGGCGAACCGGGCCCGGGCGCAGTGGTTTCCCCGGGGCAGGGCGCACAATCCACGTCTTCCGGCGGTGCGGGCACAATTCCTGCGCCAGTACCGGCAGCAACAGCTGCCTCTGCCGATGGTCAGCCGGATGCCGCTGGCGCCGCCAGTGGTGTTCCGGCAGCTGCCAGCCATGCTTCACGCCGCACTGCACCACCGGCCGCGCCGGCCGCGGAGCTCGATCTGGGCTCGGCCGTGCTGCCGGTGCTGGCCAAACGCTTTGGTCCAGCGGCTCTGGGAGTTCTCGCCGTTCTGGGTGTCCTGGGCATCGTCGCCGTCCTCTGCCGCAGGCGGAAGTAGCGCTCAGGCAAGGCGGACCGGTCACCGCGACCGATCCGCCTTGGGTCTGCGCTATCCAGCGTTCCAGTACACGCGCTGGTTGTCCTTGAATGACAATGAGGGCTCCACATAGACCTTGGCTCCCGCCACGGCGTCGGCTGGAACGTCCATGCATACCTGGTACTCGCCCGAGCCGCCGTTCTCTAGCGTGGGAACGTCAAAGCCTGTCTTTTCCAGGGATGCCATGCAAGTGGTGGAGGAATATTGGCGGGCGTCGCTGCCCACAAACTTGACCCCGAGGTCGATCCACGGATCGCCTTCCTCGGCCCCAACGTACTTCACCGAGACGTCGATCAGCACGTATTGGCCCTTGGCCGGTTCGTTGTAGGCGTTGACCGCAGCGATTGCATCACCGGCGTTGGCGTTGATTGCGGTTACCGTGACTTCATACTCGTTGCCAACTTGGCCCGTGGCCCCCACGGCCAGCGCCTCGGCGTCGGCCTTCTCCTGGTCCTTGGCGTTGGTGTCCACCACGCCGTCGGCGCTGTCGCTGATGGCATTGCTGACGCCGTCGAGCATTGCCGAATAGAAGGCCTGCGACGCGAGGACTCCCACAAGGGAGACCACTGCGATGACGAGTGCAACGATCGACATGCCTTTGGCTTTGGAGCCCTTCCTGGCCGAGATGACAAGCGCAACAATGCCGAGCACCAAGGCAAACAACCCAAGAAAGAACACCAGGTTGTTGACGATCGGGATCCAGCAGAGCAGCAGCGAGACGATCGCCAGGATCAATGCGGTCAGTGCCAATGCTTTTCCGGCGCCCTTGTTGCCGGCCGGCGCCTGCGGGTAAAACTGCCCCGGAGGAGGAAACCCGGGACCGCCGGTGGGCGGCATGTGTGACGGCGGCGCTTGGAAGGACCCCCTGCTGCGGGTCCATGGTTTCGTTCCCCATGAGATCTTGCTCCTGATATCGAGTGAGGCGGGAAGACGAAAAGCCCCCCGCCGGCGCTGGATTTGCCTGAAATCCTTGCTAAGAGCGAATCTAAGGGCAGGGTCTGACAAAGTAGCGCGGCATCGGCTCTCAGACTCTCAGGTCTCCGCGCGGGATCCGGGCAGTCTCCGCATTGCTCGCGGTGACTGCGTTCAATGCGGGTTGGTTCCTGCACAGGGGGTGCTGGTTGGTTGATGGTG
>NZ_JBQSVT010000068.1:0-10784 GCF_052376555.1 Specibacter sp. AOP5-B1-6 | reverse complement strand
CCCTGGGGCCACCCCCCAAAACCCACCCCCTGAACCGCTGAACCGCCCCGACACGACTGCATATGAGCCGCCGAACCGCTGCAAGGGGATCAACTGTCTGATCCTCTCCGCGACATTGCAAAGGGTACATTTGTTAGTCGGAAGGAAGTAGCCCAGCTACCGACTACCTCAGGGGCTAAGCAAGACATTGCTCCTGTCATTGCAAGCAAAGGCGTCTTGGTTAGTTCCGGGCCAGCAGCCATGTGCTCAACACTCGACACGACCACCCACCCCGGCCCCCGAAGTGTCACCCCAAGGAGTAACCAGAACGTGGATCTCACTCGACGCACATTACTACTGTCAGGTATAGGAGTAGCTGTGCTAGGCATCGATGGTGACAATAACCAATTATCAGTCCGAACGAGACTCATCGACCCGGTGCGGAACATCAGCTACCCCGCTATGGCCTCCCACCGCGGAGGGCGCGACCTTTATCCGGAAGGGTCGATGATTGCGTTCCGTGCCTGCGTGGCGAACTATCCCAGAACGATTCTCGAAATGGATGTGCGACCGCTCAAGGATGGAACTCTGGTGGTCTGCCACGACGCCACCGTGGACAGGATCGCCACTGGCGGGGTCACGGGCAAAGTAGCGGACATGACCGTAGCCCAATGGCAGGCCCTGAGGGTTAAGAACACATCAGGGACTGCCACCGGCCCAGCCGCATTCCTGTCTGACGTGATCACCGAATACGGCGGCAACGACGTGGTTCTCATGATTGAACTCAAGGACTACTCGGACGCCGCCAAGAATAGATACGTCGAGCAATTGTGGCCATACCGTCAACAGGTCGTATCCGCCTGCTTCGACACCAACGTTGCTCGTATGTTCGCAGGTTTCGGGTTCTCAGGGCAATACTTGGCGACGAAGCCTCCTGCCGAGTACCCGCCCTGGGTTGACCACGTTGCACTGCTCCATGAAAACATCACGCCCACCGTCGTCCAGCAGGCCCACGCTGCGGGAGCGAAACTCTGGGCGTGGACAGTAAACGACGCCGCGACGAAGGACAAGCTGCTCGCCATGGGTGTTGATGGCATCATTACCGACAACCCAACGATCTAAAACTATTTGTGGCGAGGGCGGGCACCCCGCACAGCAAAAAGGCCGGAAACCCGTGGGTTTCCGGCCTTGCTTGTGACCCCAACGGGATTCGAACCCGTGTTACCGCCGTGAGAGGGCAGCGTACTAGGCCGCTATACGATGGGGCCCTAATACATTCATTTTCGCTCAACGAACTTCAAGAATGTTACCTGAAGTTTGCCTTGCTCGCCAAATGAAAGGCGGCTTTTGCAAGCGCTGGGATACCAGGACTCGAACCTAGAATGTCGGTACCAGAAACCGATGTGTTGCCAATTACACCATATCCCAATGGCTGCGCGCGGCCCTGAAATCCGCGGGTTTCCCCGGGGTTTCTGCGGCCCTCGCGCCGGGATAAAACTATACCCGAGAGATTGCTGAACACCAAAACGGGAACACCGTTTTTTGTTGAGCCGTGCGTCACAGCTGGTTGGTGCCGCCGTCCAGTCCCATCAGCGCGTGCATCCGGCGCAAATCAGCAATGGCAGCCACCCCGGAGGCCGCGGCTGCTTCGCTTTCCAACACCTCCGGAATGGCCTTGCCGTCCCTGTTCAGCCACACCCCGTGCAGGCCCGCGTTGATCGAGCCGACGCCGTCGACCATGAAGTTGTCCCCCACGTACAAGGTCTCCCCCGGCACGGTGCCAATCAGCCGGCAGCCCTCCAGGAAGATCTCCGGGGCAGGCTTCGCCACCCCAACAGTGTCGATCCCCACGAGAACGGAGATCCGCTCCAGCCCGGCCTGGTCCAGCTTGGCGCGCTGGTAGTCGTGGACGTTGTTGCTGACAGCGCCATAGGGAATTCCTGCGGCATCCAGGGCGTCCAGCAGCGGGACCACATCCTCGAAGGCGCGGATCGACAGCGGCTGGGCGGTCTCAAAGTCTGCGATCCAGCGCTGCTCGGTGGCGGCGTCAAAACCACCGAAGCCCAGCTGTTCAAAGACGGCCCGGGCCCGTAACCCACGCTGCTCACTGAATGTGAACTCACCGGCCACATAACGGTCGTAGTAGTCGTGCGCATCGGCCATGTAGAGGGCTGCGAAATTGTCCCAGTCGGCCGCAGCAAAGTCCGGCAGCAGTCCGGCAGAGGCAGACACCATCGCATCCGCCATGGCCCGGTAGAGGTCAACAATGGTTTCATCAATATCAAACAAAACACCGCTGACCCGCCCTGCGAACGGGGCGGAGTCAACGGTGTTTTGCGGTACAGGAAGTGACAAGGTGGTTAGCCCCGGAACGCGCGCAGGCGGGCCAGCGAGGAGTCCTTGCCCAGGATCACCATGGATTCAAACAGCGGCGGCGACACCTTGCGGCCCGACATGGCCGTGCGGACGGGGCCAAACGCCAAGCGCGGCTTGACGCCCAGGCCCTCAACAAGGGCGGACTTCAGCGCGGCTTGGATCGATTCCGCGTCCCACGTCGAAAGGGGCTCAAGGGCCGCCAACGCAGCATCCAGGACCTCGGCCAGGTTCTCCGGCATGCCCTTCAGCGCATCCGCGGCGACGTCAACGCCGTCGTCCGTCTTGAACAGGAACGAGATCATCTCGGGTGCCTCGCCCAGCAGCGTGATGCGCTCCTGGACCAGCGGGGCGGCCTCATCGAGGATGACGTTCTCCCGCTCCGTCAGCTCAGCACCCACCAGGCCGGCAGCCTGAAGGTACGGAACCAGGCGGTTGCGGAAGTCGCCGGCCTCGAGCATGCGCACGTGGGTGCCGTTGATGGCCTCGGCCTTCTTGATGTCGAAACGAGCCGGGTTGGCCACGACGTCCTTGACGTCAAAGTTTTCCACCAGCTGCGCCACGGTGAAGATGTCCTCGTCGGCGGAGAGCGACCAGCCCAGCAGGGACAGGTAGTTCAGCAGGCCCTCGGGAATGAAGCCGTTGTCGCGGTGCAGGAACAGGCTTGCCTCGGGATCGCGCTTGGAAAGCTTCTTGTTCCCGGCGCCCATGACGTAGGGCAGGTGGCCGAACAGCGGCATGTACTCGGCAACACCAATCGCGTACAGCGCCTGGTAGAGGGCCACCTGGCGGGGCGTGGAGGACAGCAGGTCCTCGCCGCGCAACACGTGGGTGACGCCCATGAGGGCATCATCCACGGGGTTGACCAGCGTGTACAACGGCGCACCGTTCGGGCGGACAATTGCGTAGTCCGGGACTGATCCTGCCTTGAAGGTGATCTCGCCCCGGACCAAGTCGGTGAACGTGATGTCGGCATCCGGCATGCGCAGGCGCAGCGCCGGCTGACGACCCTCAGCCTTGAAAGCAGCAATCTGCTCCGCGGTGAGGTCACGGTCAAAGTTGTCGTATCCAAGCTTAACGTCCCGGCCGGCCGCCTTGTGACGAACTTCGACTTCCTCGGGTGTGGAATACGACTCATATGCGTGCCCGCCGGCAACCAGCTTCTCGATGACAGCCATGTAAATGTCCCCGCGCTGCGACTGGCGGTACGGCTCGTGCGGGCCGCCCACCTCAACACCCTCGTCCCACGTGATGCCCAGCCACTTCAGGCCGTCGAGGAGCTGCAGGTAGCTTTCCTCACTGTCGCGCTTGGCGTCGGTGTCCTCGATGCGGAAAATCATCTTCCCGCCGGTGTGCCGGGCGTATGCCCAGTTGAACAGGGCGGTGCGGATCAGTCCGACGTGCGGGGTGCCCGTGGGCGACGGGCAAAACCGCACCCGGACAGGAGTTTCAGCGGTGACAGTGGGGATTAAGGCAGCATTAGTCATGATGTTCCCTAGTTTAGCCGCCATGGCCAAGTTGCCTGCATCGCGGACGACGCCGGACACCGTCACCTTGGGTGCCGTGCCCGGCTGCACGGGGTGCCGCGCCCGGCTGCCTTGCGTGCCGTGCCCGGCCACAGGCCGCTTCTGGGCACAAAAAGACCCGCAGCAACGGTTCAAAAATCGCGGGGAGTCAGGATTTTTGAACCGCTGCTGCGGGACGTATTGCCCGGCGTGCCGGGAGCTTGCTGGCGGGGCGGGAGGTCAGTGGGTGTGGTATGACTCCTGCCGTTGGTAGACCGGCGTGTCCAGTCCCTCCATCCGGGCCTTCAACTGGAGGGCCAGGTAGTTGGAGTAGTGCCGGCTCTGGTGCAGGTTGCCGCCGTGGATCCAGAGGTTCTCGACATTGGTGGGCTTCCACATGTTGCGCAGCTCGCCCTCCCAGGGGCCGGGGTCGCGTTTGGTGTCCGAGCCGTAGCCCCAGCATTTGCCGACCGCATCGGCCACCTCGGGCGAGACCAGGTCCGACAGCCAGCCGTTCATTGACCCGTAGCCGGTGGCGTACACGATCAGGTCCGCTTCGAGCTCGGTGCCGTCGTCCATGGCCACCGCGTTGCCCGTCAACTTTTCCACCTGGCCGGTGGCGATCTTGACCCGCCCGTCAATCACCAGCTGGGACGCGCCAACGTCAATGTAGTAGCCGGAGCCGCGCCGCAGGTACTTCACGAACAGGCCGGAGCCGTCCTCGCCAAAGTCCAGGTCAAATCCGGCCGCCTCGAGATCGCTGTAGAACTTGCTGTCGCGCTCCGCCATTTCCGTGTAGATGGGCTTCTGCGCTTCCGGCAGGATGCGGTACGGCAGCGAGGCAAAGAGCAGATCGGCTTTTTCCGTGGTGACCCCGCTGGCCAGCGCCTCCTCCGAATACAGTCCGCCGAGGCCCAGGTCCATGAGTGACTCGCTGCGGGAGATGTGCGTGGAGGAACGCTGGACCATGGTGACTTCTGCCCCGTGCTCCCACAGGTCCGCGCAGATGTCGTGGGCGGAGTTGTTGGAACCAATGACAACGGCCTTCTTTCCCGTCCAGTCGCCACCTCCGGCGTGCTGGGACGAGTGGTACTGCTCCCCCAGGAACGTCTCGGCGCCGTCGAAGTGCGGGACGTTGGGGTAGCCGGACACGCCGAGCGCAAACACGAGCTGCTTGGGGCGCAAGGTGACGGGCACGCCGTCGCGCTTCACCTCAACCACCCACTCGCCGGCAGCCTCGTCATAAGCGGCTTTGACGGCCTCCGTGCTGGACCAGTAGTTGAGCTCCATGATGGCCGTGTAGTGCTCCAGCCAGTCGCCCACCTTGTCTTTGGAGGCAAACACGGGCCAGTCATCGGGAAACTTGAGGTAGGGAAGGTGGTCGTACCAGACCGGGTCGTGCAGGTGCAGGGACTTGTAGCGCTTGCGCCAGGAATCCCCGGCCCGGGCGTTCTTTTCCACGACGATGGTGGGCACGCCCTGGCGGCGGAGGCGTGCGGCCAGTCCGATCCCGCCCTGCCCGCCGCCGATGATCAAGGTGTTCGGCTGCTCGTCGTAGCCCAGCCGCGCCTCGCTTTCCTCTTTGCGTTCGAGCCAGGATTTGCGGCCGCGGGTGATCTCATGGTCCACGCCCCTGTCGCGTTTGCGGCCCTTCTTTTCCTCAAATCCCTTCAGCTCCTGCATGGTGGTCAGCAGTGTCCAGCATTTGCCGTCCTTCAGGCGCAGGTGCCCGTAGCCGTTGGCGGCACCCGTTTCAAAGTTGATCCAGGCTTCGGTGTTTTCGGCATCGCCGGTGGCGTCCTCCGCGAGGGCCCACCCGGTGGGGGCCACATGGTCCAGCCGGTCGGTGAGCATTTGCCCAATCTGCTCCCGGCCTTCAAAGGTTTTCAGGTTCCAGGTGAACGCAACAAAATCGCGCCAATAGCAGTCGTCGGCGAAAAGCGCCGTCGCCGCAGCCACGTCCCGGGATGCCAAGGCCGCATCAAGCGCCTCGAGCCACTCCGTGACAATGCTGGTGGGTGTGGTGGTGGTGCTGGGTCTTCCGGTGCTGCTGGCCGTACCGCTTGATGTGGGTGACATGCCGACTCCCTTGTCCGCTGCTCCGCTCCCCAAGGTGGAGAGCGTAAACTGGTCTGACGTGATTGATATCACAAGTAAAGCCCGTCGGGGGTTGCATGGACGTTTCACGCGTCGAGGACGTTGCATTCTCGGCATTGCAGCGCTGGCGTTGCGTCCTCTGGCGTTGCGTCCGCGGCACCCGCACGGGGACCGGCAAGATTCACGACCCGAGACGTTCACGACCAGCCATGGTCACCTGAAGGGAGAAATGCATGACCGAGGTGATCTCCGGCACCAGTGGCACGGGCGCCACCGCAGCGCTTCGATTCAGCGACCCGGAACGATATGCGCGCATGCTCCGCCACGCCCATGAGGACGTCATTGGCGGCGGGAACAGAGCCGAGATCGCCGTCGGAATCCAGGAGTCCTGGCGCCGCTCCCTCGCCCTGGGCATCAGCCCCGACCAGCACAGCCCCCACCATGTGCGCGAACCGGCCGAGGTCCGAGCCCTGCGCAGGGAACACCCTCTCTCCCCTGCCATCCCTGCACTGACGGAACTGCTGGGAGATGATTCCGACGGCGGGAGGCAGCTGCTGATCATCACCGATGCCGCCGGTGAGGTGTTGTGGCGCGTCGGCGGCCGGAACGCCCTGGCCCAGGCCGACTCCCTGGAATTCACCGAAGGTGCCGACTGGTCCGAATCCGGCATCGGAACCAACGCCATCAGCGAGGTTTTGCGCACCGGCTCTGCCGGGCAACTGTTTTCCGCCGAGCATCTGGTGCGCACACACCATGACTGGGCGTGCACGGCCGCGCCGATACGGCACCCCCTGACCGGGGAGCTCCTTGGCGTGCTGGACGTTTCCGGACCGCTGACTACACTGACGCCGGACTCGCTGCGCATGGTGCGGTGCGCTGTTCGGGCCGCGGAGGAAATCCTGGGCAGCAGGGCAGCCGGGGCCAGGCGCACATCGGCAATCGCCGGCCCCGCGGCGGCTGGAGCTGGACCCACGGCGGCGGGTCGGGGCGAGCATGGCACGCAAGGTGGCGGGTCCGGCGTCGGGCATGGACCTGCGGGGGCAATCGCTGGCATTGAGCTGCTCGGCGAGACGCCGGCGGTCGTGCATTCGGACGGGCGGCGGGCGCCGCTGACGTTGCGGCGTGCCGAGATTCTGGTCCTGCTGTGTTCCCGCCAGCAGGGTTTCAGCGCCGACGAACTCGCGTATGAGTTGTACGGGGAGACCGGCACGGCAGCAAATGTGCGCATTGAAATGCACCGGCTCCGGGCTGTGCTGGGTTCGGTCATTACCTCCAACCCGTACCAGCTGGCAGGTCCGGTGCGGGCTGTCGTGGACGCGAACCAGGTGCTGGCGGCGCTCCGCTCCGGAAAAGCGGGCGAGGCCCTGGCCCGCTACCGCGCCCCGCTGCTGAGCCGTTCGACGGCAGAGGCTGTGGAGCTGCTGCGTGAAGAGCTCAACGCGGCCGTCCGGACGGCGCTGCTCACGGATTCCTCGAGCACGGCACTTTCCCAGTGGCTGGCGTCCGACATGGGCGCCGCGGACACGGACGCCGTCGCCGCCTTGGAGCGGCTGGTGGGCGCAGATCCGCAGGTCGCCGCCTTCGCTGCCCGCGCACGCAGGCTGGATGCCGCGCTGCTTTAGCACGGTGGGCGGTGTGGAAACTGCCGCAAATTGTGCAGCCAGATCCATTGACGCCGGCAACCGCACGGGCGTAATCTACAACCAAATGGTTGTAGATCAAGTAAGTGAAGCCGACATTGACCGCCTGTTCCAGGCGTTCTCCGATGCCACACGGCGTGACATTGTCCGCAAGGTCACCGGGGCGCAATATTCAGTGTCCGGGCTCGCAACCCACTACGCCATGAGTTTCGCAGCGGTCCAGAAACATGTGGCCGTATTGGAACGCGCCTCGCTGATCATCAAGGAAAGGCGCGGAAGGGAGCAGCTGGTGGGGGCAAACCACGAAGGCCTGCGAAGAGCCCGCCGCCTGCTCGATGAATATGAGGCGATTTGGCGGCAGCGTGCCGCGCGGATCGCCGACATCCTGTCAGAAGAACCCGAAAAGGAACCATCATGACTGTCATCAGTTCCGTCAAGAATCCCGAGGCACTCAGCCTCACCATAGTGACCGAGTTCGACGCCGCCGTCGAACGCGTCTGGCAGATTTGGGAGGACCCGCGCCAGCTTGAACGCTGGTGGGGTCCGCCCACCTGGCCGGCAACCTTTGAGCAGTACGACTTCACGCCAGGCGGACGGGCCGCCTATTTCATGACGGGCCCGGACGGGTCGAAGGGGCGTGGCTGGTGGGAGTTTACTGCGATCACGGCCCCGAACCACCTGGAATTGGCCGACGGCTTTGCCGATGACAACGGGGATCCCGTGATTGACATTGGCGCAGCGAAGCTGACGCTCACGCTGGAGGATCTCAGCGGCCGCACCCGGATGAGCGTGAAAACGAATTTTGAGTCTGAGGAGCAGATGGCGAAGATGATCGCCATGGGCATGGAAGAAGGCATGCGCGAGGCAATGGGCCAGATCGACGCCATTCTGGCCGAGTAACTGATGGAACCAATCGCGCTCAGCAGGGTGTGAGCCGCCCCATTGGACCGGCCACGGCTTGAGCACAACTGCTAGGTTGCCGCCAGATTCCGCTTCTCTTGACCACAATTGCCGCCGTTCCCGCATTTTGCGCAGTCCACCTCCGGCAAAATGCGGGAACGGCGGCAATTCTCATAACCAGGGCAGAACGCCGGAAACTGCGAGCAAGCACCTTGATTCGAGCTCCCGGCACGGGAAATACAGAAAGCCGCCATAGGGCGCATCTGGCCGCTAAATCTCGGCATAAATGGCAAGGGCAGCAGGTCCAACTTTTGGTCACAATTACATAACGCTTGACTTAAGCACCACTCGCTCATGTAAGTTACTCGTCAGTAGCTTAATTTGTTAGCTGCATCACATTTCCCAACTTCAGTGAGGAACTGCTTATGCCCCGCAGCACTACAGGCCCGCCGTTGCACAGGTCCGCCAGAAATCACTACATTGCCCACGCCATTCTTGGTTTGCTGGTCCTGGGGCTGATCGTGTTCTTCGCCTTGACCACCACCAAAATTGCCACGGGCGCGTCACAACTCAACGATGGCACCAAGCTCACTGCTGCCGGGGCGAACAAACTCCATGACGGAGCCAACGACCTCGACGAGGGTGCTACCGCACTGTCCAAAGGGCGCAGCCACAGCGGCAGAAGGCGCCACGGCTGCCAGCGAAGGCGCCACCAAACTTTCCGGCGGAGCAACGACGCTCAGCCAGGGTATCGAAGACAAGCTGGCTCCCGGACTCGTGAGCGCCAACGATGGCGCCCTCGCATTGTCCGACGGAGCAGCCAAAACTGCCGCCGATGTCCACAACAAACTTGCCCCCGGCGTTTACTCGGTGGCCGACGGCGCCGGTCAGCTGGCAGCCGGAGGAACCGAACTGAACACAGGTGCGGCAACGATCGCCGACGGCGTCAAAAACCAGTTGGCCCCGGGCGTATTCGCGGCCAACGCCGGCGCCCAGGAGCTGTACGCCGGCTCCAAGGAACTCGAGACCGGCGCTGCCACCTTGGCCGACGGTGTCAAGACCCAGCTGGCCCCCGGCATCGGGGCCGTCGACAAGGGTGCGGGCGATCTGTCAACCGGCGCCGGCAAGCTCAACACCGGTGCACAGCAGCTGAGCACCGGGGCCGCCGCCGCCGCAAAAGGCGCAGCGGCTCTCGGTGCCGGTGCGGCAAAGACCGATGCCGGCGCCCAGCAGCTCAGCGCGGGCGCGCAGGGACTCGAAGCCGGGGCCGCCCAGCTCTCAGCAGCCCTCACTGCCTCAGCCACCGGCACTGAACCGGAAAATCTAGCTGACGGCGCGAACCAACTGGCGGCAGGCGCAGCAAAACTGGCCGGTCACGGCTCCTCTGAAGGCGTCGACGCCGAAGGGCTCGCGGCACTGCAGGAGGGGCTGACAAAGCTACGTGAAACCGCCGAAACCACGCCGGTCATACCTTTGGGACTGATTCTGGACCAACTGAAGCAGCTGGAAGCGGGCGGACTGCAGGCAGCCGAGGGCAGTGCCGCCCTCGCCGCCGGAACCCAACAGCTCCAAGGCGGCTTTGGCGTGCTGGACCAAAAAATCAACAGCACGGATCCCACCAGTCCCGGCCTTGTCGCCGGCGCCCAGCAAATGTCAGCGGGAGCCCAACAGCTCGCCGGTGGCACAGCACAACTGTCAGCTGGCCTCAACGGTGTGCCCGACGATCCCGCGCAGCCGGGACTTGTCGCCGGCAACCAGCAGCTTGCCGATGGTGCAGTGGAGGTTTCCAATGGAAGCAAGCAACTGGCGGAAGGCTCCACGGCATTGCATGCAGGCACCCAGCAACTGATGGAGGGGGTCAACGGCAAGCCGGACGACCCCGCCCAGCCAGGTCTGCTCAACGCAGTGCAGTCCTTGGCTGACGGCTCAACCGCGCTGTCTGTCGGCACGGGCAAGCTTTCCGACGGCACCGGACAAATCGCGGCAGGCCTCACTGGCACGCCGGACAAGCAAGGGCTCATCGACGGCACTGCCGCGTTGGCCGCCGGCAGCTCCACGTTGTCCGCCGGCACGCAGAAGCTCTCAGCCGGCACCCAGCAGCTGGTCTATGGCATGGACGGTACCCCCGGAGATGCCGAGAAGCCCGGTCTGCTTTATGCCGCTGACACTCTGGAGTCGGGCTCGGAGAAGCTCTCCGTCGGCACGCAGGCGCTTAGTGAGGGCGTGACGGGAGCCCCGGGCGTCGCCGGATCCGGCCTGTTGGCCGGCAGCAAGACGCTGGCCGAAGGAG
>NZ_JBQSVT010000067.1:0-11485 GCF_052376555.1 Specibacter sp. AOP5-B1-6 | reverse complement strand
GGTTATCGAACTCATGGCTGTTTTTAGAGCACTCCCAGGTAGCGGCTGAGCTCGTATGGAGTGACTTGGAGCCGGTAGTCCTGCCATTCGGCCCGCTTGTTGCGCAGGAAGTTTTCAAAGACCTGCTCGCCAAGGATCTGCGGCATGAGTTCGGACTCCTCCATTTGGCGCACGGCATCGTGGAGGCTCGACGGCAGCGGATCGTGCCCCATGGCCCGGCGTTCGGCGCTCGTCAGGGCGCTGATGTCCTCGCCTGCCGCGGGCGGGAGTTCGTACTCCTCCTCGATGCCCTTCAAGCCTGCGCCCAACAGCACCGAATAGGCCAGATACGGGTTTGCGGCCGAGTCAATGCCGCGGTATTCCAGCCTCGAGGCCTGTCCCTTGCCCGGCTTGTACAATGGCACCCGCACCAGGGCTGAGCGGTTGTTGTGGCCCCACGACAGGTAGCTGGGGGCTTCTCCCCCGCCCCACAACCGCTTGTACGAGTTGACGAACTGGTTCGTGACTGCCGTGAACTCAGGGGCGTGCTTGAGGATTCCGGCCATGAACTGCCGCGCAGTTTTTGACATCTGGTACTCGGCACCTGGTTCGTGGAACGCGTTGGAGTCGCCTTGAAACAAGGAAAAGTGGGTGTGCATCCCCGAACCGGGGTGGTCCGAGAACGGTTTGGGCATGAACGTGGCGTAGGTTCCCTGCTGGATGGCCACCTCACGGATCACCGTCCGGAACGTCATGATGTTGTCGGCCGTCTGCAGCGCGTCCGCATAGCGCAGGTCGATCTCGTTTTGGCCGGGTCCGCCTTCATGGTGGCTGAACTCAACCGAGATGCCGACGTCTTCAAGCATGGTGACAGCCGTGCGCCGGAAGTCCTGTGCGACGCCGCCGGGCACGTGGTCAAAGTAGCCGGCCTGGTCAACGGGGACCGGGATGCCGTCGGGGCCGGGCTTGTCCGACTTGAGCAGGTAAAACTCAATCTCGGGGTGGGTGTAGCAAGTGAAGCCCATGTCGGCTGCCTTCTCCAGCGTCCGTTTAAGGACGTTGCGCGGATCGGCAGCGGAGGGTTCGCCGTCGGGGGTCAGAATGTCGCAGAACATGCGTGAAGTTTGCTCCGTATGGCCGTTGCCGCGCCAAGGCAGGATCTGGAAAGTCGAAGGGTCCGGCTGCGCCAGCATGTCGGACTCGAAAACCCTGGCCAGGCCTTCAATGGCGGACCCGTCAAAACCCAGCCCTTCTTCAAAGGCACCTTCAACCTCAGCCGGGGCGAGTGCCACCGACTTCAGGCTGCCCACGACGTCGGTGAACCACAGGCGCACAAACCGCACGTCTCGCTCTTCAATGGTTCGCAACACAAATTCTTGTTGACGGTTCATGTACGGGCCTCTTCCTATGACACCCCGCCCCTGGCACCAATGGTGGGCGGGCAGCGGGCGGGTTTGCGGGCAGGTGTGTTCCCTGCAGTGTTTACTCTACTAGCGGGGCGGGCGTGCACACCTCCTGCGGTGCGGTGTTGGTGGCAGGAAATGAGTTTTTCGCGGAACCGCACCGGCAGGACCGCGCCGCTGCTGGCCCGCGTCCGGCCGCGACTCGTAATAAGCCTTGATCCACCGATGAAATTCGGGGGTTGCTCGGCGGTTTAAACACGAAATGCCCGTCTTTTAGGGGAAAATATGGCTTACCACAGTCAAATTTTCATACCCAAAAGAGGACATCTCGTAGATGCTAGTTTCCCATACCCGCGCGGCCGTGTCAGTTTCCTTTGACGAGGAGAACCTCGTGTCGCCCGTAGGGCTGGTGCCGGTGATGCGTTTGGCCGAGGACGCGGGCCTGCATTCCCTGGCTGATGAGTGGTTGTCCGTGCCGACGGACAAGGGAGCAAACGCCGGGTTGAAGGTTGCGGCCCTGGTGGCGGGCATGGTCGCTGGCGCGGACAGTATTGATGACATGGCTGTGTTGCGCCACGGCGGGATGAAGAAAGCCTTCACAGGGTGTTATGCCCCGTCAACACTGGGCTCGTTCCTGCGGTCCTTCACCTTCGGGCACGTGAAACAGCTCGATGCTGTTGCCTCCCGGTTCCTGGTCAACCTAGCCCGGACGGTGCCCTTGTTCGGGGCGCCGTCCGGGGACGCAGAGTTCGTTTTCGTTGATGTTGACGACACGATCATCGAAGTTCACGGGCATCTGAAGCAGGGCTCCGGGTATGGCTATTCCAAGGTCCGTGGCCTGAACGCCGTCCTGGCGACCGCGTCGAGGGAAGACACCGCCCCGGTCATCATTGGCCAGCGCCTGCGCAAAGGGGCTGCGAACTCCGCCCGCGGCGCGAACAAGTTCGTCACCGAAGCCCTGGGGACGCTCAAACGCACCGGAGTCACCGGCCCGGTGGTGTGTCGCTTTGATTCGGCCTACTACGGGCACCCCACCATCAGCGCAGCACTGGCCGGTGGGGCCGATGTCACGGTCACGGTGCCGATGAACAAGGCCGTCAAACGCACCATCACCCAGATTCCCGAGGATGCGTGGACGCCGATCAAATACACCAACGCCATCTACGACGAAGACACCCAAGCGTGGGTGTCAGTAGCTGAAGTCGCGGAGATCCCATTCACCGCGTTCTCTTCCAAGAAGAAAGCCGAGCAGGTTCCCGGGCGCCTGGTCGTGCGCCGCATCCCGGAGTTGAACCCGAAAGCCATCCCGGGGCAGCCAACACTCTTTGAAGCGTACCGCTTCCATTCCTTCTTCACCACCATTGATGGAGCAACTTTAGACGCTGTTGCTGCCGACAAAGTTCATCGCAAGCATGCCAGGATCGAACAGGTAAACGCCGATTTGAAGGACAGCGCCCTGGCCCACTTGCCCTCGGGGAAGTTCGCCGCGAACTCGGCGTGGCTGGTCGCCGCAGTCATGGCCTACAACCTCACCCGCACCGCCGGAGTCCTCGCCGCTGGCCAGTTCGCCAAGGCCCGCACGGGCACGATCCGCCGCAAAATCATCAATGTCCCGGCCCGGATAGCCTCCAGTGCCCGACGCCAACAGTTCCACCTGCCAGAGTCCTGGCCATGGCAAGAAGCCTGGGAGAACCTCTTCACCGCCACCCACGCACCACCACAAACCGCATAAAACCCGTCAACCAAGCCAACCCCGGCGCGACCCAAGGAACCAAAAGTGGAACACAACCGGCAGAAAGGCCGGCCCCTCGCCCTGCACAAAAACACCAAACCACCCAAATCTGGGAATCAGTCAGACCCCAGACCGGATCGGTGGATCAAGGATAAGCTGGGGGCATGGCACCCACAAGCACCCCTGATTCCGCTGCGTCCGAAGCAACTGAGCTGGCAGCTCCCTACGGCAACGGCGCCGCGACCGCCCCGACGACTGGCCGGGCCCCCGGCACGGCATCCGGCATCCCCGCCACTGCCCCCAAGGTTCGCATCCACCACTTGCAAGCTGCCAAGCGGGCGGGCGAAAAGTTCGCCATGCTCACCGCCTACGACCAGTACACGGCCCAAATTTTTGACGAAGCCGGCATTGAGGTGCTGTTGATCGGTGACTCGGCGTCCAACAACGTCCTGGGCAACGAAACGTCGCTGCCCATCACGCTGGATGAAATGATCATCCTGTCCCGCGCCGTGACAGCCGGTTCCAAGCGGGCATTGATCGTGGCCGACCTCCCCTTCGGCAGCTATGAACAGTCCCCCGAACAGGCCATTGCGTCCTCGGTGCGACTTATGAAGGAGGGTCTGGTGCACGCCGTCAAGATGGAGGGCGGCGCCTACTACGCCCCCACGGTGCGCGCACTGACTCAGGCCGGCATCCCCGTCATGGCCCACATCGGCTTCACCCCGCAAAGCGAGCACGCATTGGGCGGCTACCGGGTTCAAGGCCGCGGCGAGATGGCGAAGGCCTTGATCGACGACGCCGTCGCGTTGGCTGATGCCGGAGCGTTCTGTGTTCTGATGGAAATGGTTCCGGCTGACACGGCCGCCGCCGTGGATGCGGCGGTTGCAGTGCCCACCGTGGGCATTGGTGCCGGAAATTCCACGACCGGCCAGGTGTTGGTGTGGCAGGACATGGCCGGGCTGCGCACGGGAAAGATGGCCAAGTTCGTCAAGCAGTACGCCCAAATGCGCACCGTCTTGGCCGACGCCGCCAAGGAGTATGCCGACGAGGTCCGCTCGGGCGTGTTCCCGGGCCCGGAGCACACTTTCTAGCTCTACCTAGCTCGACGAACGGGCAGCAGGGTCCGATGTTGCCCTCGCAACACCGGACCCCGCCGCCCACTCACACTGCCCAGTTAAATGAAGCGGCTATACGTCGTCTTCGTCCAGCGCATCGGCAGTCTCGTTGCGTTCCTGGACCTTCGCCAGCGCCTGCTCGGCTTCCCCGCGGGTTTCGTAGGGGCCAATCAATGACTTCCACCCCGACTGGGCATCCTTTTCCACTGCATGGGTTTCCACGTTGTACCAATACTGGGCCATGGTGCTCTCCATCTCTGTCTGGGATCTGTGTTGTGGGTTCTGCGTTGTGGGACCTGCGTTGTGCGTTGTGTCCAACATTTGTCATCTTAGGCCGAACTGCCGCACTTGCCACCGGCACCACTGCCGCCGGAGAAAAACTTATAGGATGGTCCCATGTCTTCCACAGCAACCACGGCCCCCGTCGGCAAGCTCGTTCCCGGCACCATCAGCCCCGAACTGCCGGTCCCGCTCTCCATCCCCCGCCCCGAATACGTGGGCAAGGCGGGCCCTGCCCCCTTCAAGGGTTCAGAGGTAAAGGACGCCGAAACACTGGAGAAAATCCGCATTTCCTCGAAGATTGCCGCCCAGGCCATTGTCGAAGTGGGCAAGCACATTGTCCCCGGCGTCACGACGGACGCCCTGGACCGGATCGGCCACGAGTTCCTGCTTGACCACAAGGCCTACCCCTCAACACTGGGTTACCGCGGCTTCCGCAAGTCCTTGTGCTCCTCCATCAACGAGGTCATTTGCCACGGCATCCCCGACAGCACGGTGGTTGAAGACGGGGACATCATCAACATCGACATCACCGCGTTCAAGAACGGCGTCCACGGTGACACCAACTGGACGTTCCCTGTGGGCGACGTCGATGAAGAATCCCGCCTGCTCGTTGAGCGCACGCAGGAATCACTGAACCGTGCCATCCGCGCAGTGGCACCCGGCCGGCAGATCAACGTCATCGGCCGCACCATCGCCTCCTATGCCAAGCGATTCGGCTACGGCGTGGTGCGCGACTTCACCGGCCACGGCGTGGGCGAGGCCTTCCACACCGGGCTGATTATTCCGCATTATGACGCCGCACCGGCCTACAGCACTGTGCTGGAAGAGGGAATGGTGTTTACTATCGAACCTATGCTTACCCTGGGCAGCATTGAATGGGACATGTGGAGCGATGACTGGACGGTCGTCACCCGCGACCGCAAGCGCACGGCCCAGTTTGAACACACCATGGTGGTCACCGCCACCGGCGCCGAAGTGCTGACCCTGCCTTAGTTTTTAGCCTTTTCACTGCCTTCGACTCGGCGCAACAGCGCCCGGCAGACCGTCACCACCTGTCCTGTCATGTCCTGAAAACTTTCTACCTCTGGAGCCTGTATGTCTAAGAAGCACTCACCCGCCACCACTGTCATTGGTATTGATATTGGCGGCACCGGGATCAAGGGCGGCATTGTCGACCTGGAAACCGGCACCGTTTTAGGCGAACGCTTCAGGATCCCCACCCCGACGCCGTCGACCCCCCAGGCCGTTGCCAAGGTAGTCAAGGCGGTCGTTGATGAGTTGTCGACCCGCTCCAACGCCCCCAGCGACGACGCGCCCGTCGGCATCACCTTTCCCGCCATCATCTCCCACGGCGTGGCCCGTTCGGCAGCCAATGTGGACGAGTCGTGGATCGATGCCGACGTCGACGAAATCTTCACCAAGGAAATCGGCCGCGACGTCCAGGTCATGAACGACGCCGATGCCGCCGGCTTGGCCGAGGCCCGCTACGGTGCGGGGCAGGGTGTCAAGGGCACGGTTCTTGTGATCACCCTGGGCACCGGCATCGGTTCGGCGTTCATCTATGACGGCAAACTGGTTCCCAACGTTGAGCTGGGCCATCTGGAACTGGACGGCTTCGATGCCGAGACGAAGGCCTCCGCCAGTGCGCGGGAGCGTGACGAGCTCAGCTGGGATGAATACGCTGTCCGGTTGCAGCGCTACTTCTCGCACGTCGAGTTCCTGTTCTCACCGGAGCTGTTCATCATTGGCGGCGGCATCTCCAAGCGCAGCGAGGACTACCTGCCCCAGCTGAAACTGCGCACCAAGATCATCACCGCAGAGTTGAAAAACAACGCAGGAATTGTTGGCGGAGCGCTGCAGGCCGCAGTCCACTTCAAGCTCACCAAGTAGCTGCCGTGACGACCCCCAAACGGGGTGTTGCGGTTGTCACGGGCGCAAGCCGTGGCATTGGTGCGGCCACCGCCACGTTGGCTGCCAAGGCCGGCTACGCCGTCGTCGTCAACTACTCGGTGGATGCAAGCGGTGCTGACGACGTCGTGCGGCAGATACTCGGCGACGGCGGAATTGCCGTTGCCGTCCAGGCAGACGTCAGTGCCGCCATTGACGTTGGGCGCCTCTTCGATGCCGCCGCAGCACTGGGCACCGTGACTGCGGTGGTCAACAACGCCGGCATCACCGGAAACTTGATTGGCCCGCTTGTGGACGTTCCACCCCAGACGCTTCAACGGGTGCTGGACGTCAACGTGGCCGGTGTGCTGTTCATGTGTCAGGAAGCCCAGCGCCGCATGTCCACCAATTCCGGCGGTCAGGGTGGCGGGATTGTGAACATCTCCTCAACTGCCGTCAAGGCCGGATCCCCGGGAACTTGGGTGCACTACGCCGCATCAAAGGGCGCCGTCGATGTCCTGACCGTGGGTTTCTCCGCTGAGGTTGCGGGGGATGGCATTCGGGTCAATGCTGTGTCCCCCGGCAGCACGTTGACCGGGCTGCACGCCGCCGCAGGCATGCCGGACCGTGTGCAGCAGCTCAACCATCTCATCCCGCTGGGCAGGGGCGCCGAGCCGGAGGAAGTTGCCGCGGCTGTAATGTGGCTCCTCAGCGATGATGCCTCCTATGTAACAGGCGTTGTTCTGCCGGTGGCCGGCGGGCGCTAGCGCAACAGGTTCTGACCCACGACACGTCAGGTCGGCATACCCAGTTCAACAGCCGAGTGTCTCGTGTCGCATCGTCGTTGAATGAGCATTTAAATCCATGCAGCACACTCACTCGGCGACTCAGGGACGAACTGATCCTGACCGGCGATGAACGCGATCAGCTGTCCCTATGGCTTCGCGGACGCAAGCCCTCCTTCGCCCTGGCGCTGCGTTCGCGGATGGTACTGGCCGAAGCCTTGAGGATGGCTGTTCGCCGCATTGAACGTCGTTGGCTGGGGTGTGAACGCCTCCACTCTTTCTCCCGCGCCGTACGTGTGCACCGTTCCCGTGCGCCGTTCGTATGCGCCGGTCCGTGGAGCTCAAGAAGCTACTGGGCAAGATCGGCAAGCAAGCCCCGGCCGAACTCGACGCATATATCGCGTGCGGCAATTGCGGGACGTCCAAGAGACCGACCAGCGTGTACCGGCCTCCCGGAAACCCGTGGTTCACGATGTTGTTCATGCAGTTCCTCCGTCCTGGATCACACAAGTCCAGCGACTGTTCGCCGAGGAGATCAGTGCGTCACTGGGACGATTATGGGCAGGAATCCGGGCCGCGGGGGTTCTAGAAAATATTTTTAGGTATTTGTGGATAGTAGTGTTGCTATCCAGATGAATCAGTTATGATTGTGGTATGGGTAGTTCAGTGAATTTCCCGGTTGGCCGGGATGGTTCATCCACCACATTGAGTGTGGCGGACCTGATTGCTGGACTTGCTCTTCCTTCCATTGAACCCCTTGGCACTGACATTGCTGCGATGGCCGGGTTGCCCGACCTGCCGGTTCCCGATCCCCGCCACTGCGGCCCCCGTCGCGGCGCTGCTGACACTGCTCAGCCCGCCGCTGCTGAAGCTGTTGACGCCGCCGGTACTGGTGTTGGCCCATCTGCTGGTGCTGGTGATTCCATTGGTTCGGCTGGTGTTGTGGAGTCCCGTTTGGAGGGGGCGCGGGCGTTGATGGATGGTTGCACGGACGCGATCGCGGCGTTGCATAAGCATCAGAATCAGTGCGCGGCTCTGGCTGCTGTGTTGATTGCCCGTCTGGAGTCCACGGCCGTTCTTGAGGGCGGCATTCTTGCTGTTGATTCCTGGCAGTACGATATCTCGCTGATGTCGATGCGGGCTGACTTGGCCGGGATCTTGTCGGTCTCCGAGGGCGTGGCCGGGCAGTTGATTCTGCACGCGGGCACGCTCGTGAACTATTTACCGGCCACGATGGAGTCCTTGAGCAGTGGCGAGTTGGGGTGGGACTACGCGGTCATCATCGCCGAAGAAACGAGTCTGCTGCGTGAAGCAGGCCTGGCCCAGGAAACTGTTGATGCTTTTGAGCAGGTCTTGCTCGGCAAAGCTGCCGGCGCCACGCTGCCGAGCTTCAGGGAAAAGGCCCGGCGCCGCCGTGAACGGTTCTACCCGGAAACAATCACCCCCAAGACGCGGCGTGAGTATAGCCAGCGGCGCTTGGGTGTTTCCCGTGCCCGGGACGGGATGTCGTGGCTGAGCCTGTATGCACCAGCACCGACCGTGGAGGCTATCTGGGCTCAATGCACTCTGACGGCCCAGGCAGCCCAGGGACCCCACGAGGAACGGACCCTGACCCAGCTCAGGGCTGATGTCGCCGCGGCCCTGCTACTGAACCAGACCATGGCCGAAAACCAGATCTACGCCCCCACCCAACCCAACACCACCAATACCGCCGGCACCACTGACGGCACCACCAATGCCGCCACCACCGCCGCTCAGGGTGCCGCCACTGATGGCACACCTGCCGGTACCGCCGCTGGTGATGCTCAGGGTCCGTGGTTCGCGCCAGTGGACCCGGCTGCCGACGGGGTTCCTCTGGACCCCGGACCGGAACCAGAGCCAGACCCGACCCCGGAGCCCGTCCCGATCCGTGATCGTGGCCCGGACTGGGACTATGTAGCCCGGCGGGACCGTGGTGTCGTGGATGTTCCTGACAGGTGGGTGCCTGTCTTTGACGACCCGGACTATTCCGATCCCGGCTTCAAGGACCCCGATATCCGTATCGGTCCTGATGGGGACCCCACAGCCATACCGCCAACCCTCACCCCAGCCCCATCAAGCGCCGACAACGCAATCACGACCGCCGACAGCGCCAGTAGCAGTGCGAACTTGGGCTCAATTACTGGTGGTGAGGAGACAACTGCGAGCAACACCATCGGAACCGGTGCCAATGTCGGCACCAGCACCAACAACGGTGCCGATGCCAAGACCGACACAAGCCCCAGCACCAACACCACCGGAACTGGTGCCAGCACTGGTTTCAGTGTCACTGGGGGTGGTGCTTGTGTGGTGGGGCCGGTGTGGCCGCCGATGCCGCAGGTGACACCGGTGTTGTTGATTCCTGCGTTGTCGTTGTTGGGGGCCACGAATGAGCCGGCGTGGTTGGAAGGTTATGGTCCGCTGAGCATGGAAGTCGCCCGGCACTTGGCGGCAGGGGCGCCGTCGTTGTTGCGGGTGTTGGTTGATCCGATCAGCAATGAACCTCTCGATGTGGCTCCGCAACGCTACCGGATCAGCCAAGCGATGCGCACGTTGCTGCAGATCAGGGACGAGTACTGCCAGTTCCCGGGGTGCTTGGCGAAAGCGACGAACTGCGAGATCGACCACATCAAAAAATTCGAGCACGGCGGCCTGTCCATCTACGACAACCTCGAAACACTGTGTCATCGCCATCATCTGCTGAAGCATTTCAAGGACGACAGGACCCGCACCGGTGAATGCCGCACCGACCAAAGCCCGGAACGTGAAGCAGTACGCCTGCGTGGCTGGACCCCGGCCATGGTCGCCGGACGGGTTGCCTGGACCTCACCAACGGGGCGGTACTACCCGCCCGAGGTCGGCGATACGCAACCACCGGTCTACCCGGAATGGCTGAAGACACTCATCAACAAAACCCTCGGACAACCAGACACCCACGACAACCCCAACCAAAACACCACTGCTGACCCCGCGAGAACTGACCCCCAAACGGCTGACCCCGAAAGCGCTGCCGAGGTCCAAGACCCGCAGGATCCTCAAGAGCCTCAGGACTTCCAAGACTTCGAGGACTCCAGGGACTTCTTGGACTTCGTAGTCCTGGACGAGGACGACATCCCGGGCATGGAACAAGACGACAACCCCTACGCAAGCCCCCTGCCAGTACCGCCACCAGGCACCTTCCCCACCGACGAGGAACAAGCGGCCCTCGACAAAGAAACCCTCGCCAACTACCTCGTCAGCCACCCAGACAGGCCGTAGCCGTAGCCTCGATCATGCTTCCCTGAGTTTCACGTGAAACTTGAGCTCTCGAAGTATCCGCTCCAAACGAGTGCTGATTCGCACTCGGGCTACTCGCAGATATGCCTCACTTGCCTCCACGAACAGATGCCGTGGCGTTACCGAGCGCTCTGTTTGACGATGACGGCGGCGCCTTGGATGACGATGGGATAGGCGGGTTTCGTCATCATCGTGACGCGGCCGTCGGCATGGTGACGCCTGTTCCAGACCACAGCAAAGCGCGGTCTACTCGATTTTTCAGGTGCGCAGCGGTGAGCTCAGCAGTTCACCTCGTGTGAAGAGCCCGATCGACGACCAAGGGGGCAAATCGTCGTCCACGCGCTGCTCGTAGGACAGTGTGGCGCCGGCCAAAATATTCAAACTCCATCCGAGCAAGCTTGGCCACTGTTTAGGGCGGACCAGGATGTCGGGGTCGTGGCGGAACGCGCGCTGTTTCACCTGTTTGTACAGCCAGTAGGTGTGTGCTTCCGGCACCCGGCGAAACCAGCGACGCACCGTCGGGAGGGGCCGGCCCATGTGGGCTGCGATCGTTCGGTACCCGCCGCCTGCAGCCTTGGCCGCCAGCGCGATCCTGATGGCCTCGAGGGTATCGGCCCGGTGCACGGCCCACGCGACCGGCAGCAGGGCCTGGGTGCGTCCGCAGCCGGCGCAATGGGCACGCCGTGGTTGCACTGTCAGCCGCGCATGATCCAAGCCCCGCACCGTGCGGGTGCGGGTGTACCCGTGGGGGCGCAGCTGCGCCGAACAATCCGGGCAGGGTATCTCGCCCGCCAGCAGTGCCGCCGCTGTCCGATCGGGGCCGCCCACGATCATCATCGAGTCCGCTCCTGCTCCTGTGCCGAATGCTCACGTCGAGGACCCTTGTCCATCATGTCCGCTCTTGGGTTGGGGCCACTTGGTGTGGATCAATGATCGCCCGGAACGGAAAAGCACATCACCACTGGCTGGCCGGTCAGTATCACCTTGACGACATGGCCACTGCGAGAA
>NZ_JBQSVT010000066.1:0-11798 GCF_052376555.1 Specibacter sp. AOP5-B1-6 | reverse complement strand
CAGGCGGGAAATGCTCGGGAAGTCCCTCCTGCATGTCCGCTGCCGTGGTGTGCAGGAGCGATGTCTGGGGAGTCAAACTGCTGTGCCCCAGGTGGCATGGCAGGTGCGAATCATTTTCAACTGCTATTCAATGCGGAGGAGCTCAATTAGGGTGGGGCCAAGGAGACGCCGCCACCGTGGAGAAGATGACGGGCGCGGATGCGGATTGACGAGACTTCAACTGAAAGAGGAAACGATGGATTCCCAGCAGGCCGATGGGCAGGAAGTTGGGAGCGCGTCAACAGGGCGCGACGAGACACCCAATGAACAGCAGGACCGCAATTGGGATGACGTCCTGCAGGAACTGCGCGTCATGCAAACAGGCGTGCAAATTATTGCGGGATTCCTGTTGACGTTGCCCTTCCAGAGCCGTTTTGCCGACCTGGACTCGACCGCGCTCACCATTTATTTGGTTCTGGTGATCATCGCAGCTGGGACAACCTGCTTGATGCTCTTGCCCGTGTCCTTGCACCGCCAACTATTTAGACTGCGTCAAAAAGACAAGGTGGTCGCCGCCGGACACCGGATAATAAAGGCCGTCCTGGTCCTGGTCGGGCTGTTGATTACCGGCACCACAACGTTGATCTTCTATGTGGTCGTGGGAAGCTTCAGCGCCATCATTGTCGCCTTGGCCTTCGCGGTCGGGCTCATCTGCGGACTTTACCTCTACCCGCGAATCGCCCGGCGCGGCCATGGTTGAGGAAACCAAACTTCGACGGTTGGATGGAGGGGCCTACTTTTGGGGCGTGCCTTGGCCTGCCGGTTCGGGCGGATAAGTGATGTTTGTGTGGTCAACTCGGGCGAAGGACCGCAAGACATGGGCAGTTGCGTTCTTTTCGGTCATGATGTCCAGCACCGTGACGCCCCGCACCAACAAGGCGTCGCCGATCATGGAACGGTGGCAGCGCCACGGCACAGCTTCCGCGCACATGATCACCAGGTCGCTGTGCTTTCCCCGGGCCACGAGGTTGTCAACGGCCTCCGAAAACTCCGACGTTTGCATGTAGTCGGCATACCCCTGAAACGACTTGTTGCGCCAGCCGCCATTGAGACTGTCCTTGCGTACATGGCGCAAGCCGCCAAGCGATTCAGCCCTGCGGTAAGTAAGGCCCGCAGCCCGCAAGCTGCCAGCCAGCGCGTCCTCCATGAACTGTGGATTGTGCCTGGATTTGGGAATCGTCCGGACGTCCACCAGTTTCTTCACCCCGTGTGCTTTCAACAGTCCAATGAATTCATCTATTGGATGCGTGGAATGTCCAACCGTGTAGATAGTAGTGTCGCCCATCCCATCACCGTATCCAGTGGCAGTCCTGTGCACAATGACCATGCACAGCGACTCTTCACATCGGCAACGACCGCACAATGCAGGAAACACGCGGCTGCGCCGGGAGCAGCTGCACGTTTTCGCGTGCACTGTTTCTGCCGGGAGGGGAAGTGCCCCCGCCCCTTCGACCCGGAAACCCGCGAAACAGTAAATTACGGCTGTTTTTTAAGCCCTCACAGCCCCGGATTGCATCAGCTGCTGTGCAATCGCGTGTTGACGGTGCATGATGGGAACAGCCGCGCTGCAGTATTCAGTCTGGGCAGTGCCGGCTCGTGTGAGCTATCTTGACCGCAACGATGGGAGATGGATTGTCATGGACACCACAACTTTGATTTGGGTAATTGTCGCGATCGTCGTCGTTTTGGCCATTGTCGGGATTTTACTGGCAATCGGCACCAAGCGGCGTCGTCGGTTGGCCGAAGAACAAAAGGAGCAAGAGCGCCGGCAGGCCGCCAAATTGCGCGACGAGGGCAAGGGCGCCGCGCTCGATGCCCGTGAGCGGCAGGTTGCGGCTGATCGGCAGGCTGCCGATGCTGAGCAGGCCGCGGTGGAAGCCGAACGATTGAAGCTTGAGGCCGAACGCCAGCGCGCTCAGGCCGCCACCGAGGCATCAGCTTCACAGGCGAAACTGCACGAGGCGGACATGCTGGATCCTGATGTAAACGCCCCGCAGTCCGGACGTCAGGAACGCCCGGTCCGTGGCAATGGGGAGCACGAACCCGTCGATGGGGAACAGCCGCGCGAAGAGCGCGTGCGGGAGGGCCAAGCGCCGCAGGAACAGGCGCAGGAGCAGGAACAGGCGCAGGAGCAGCCGCGGGAGGGCCGTGCGGTGCAGGGTCAAGCGCAGGAAGATCGAGTGCCGCAGGACCCGGTGGACGTGGACCCCTCAGCGTCCCATGCGCCGGCGCATCGTCGCACGGTGGAGGACAGCTAGCCATCGGCTCTTGCCTGGCAGGTTTGGTGCTGGACGCCACAAGGCGCCCGGCACCGGCACCGCCGTCGCGCCCGTGGAGCGGGAGAGAAGAGTGTGTGGCTCGGGCAGGGCCTTGCGTCCACGTTACGACGCCTCTAGCGTGGGGAACGCAGCTGCAGCAATTCAGCCACCGGTTGATGTCAACGACGAATGGGGAGTGTGGACATGCCAGAGAAAAAGAACCCAAGCATAAAGGATCCGGAGATGTACGAGGCGCTGCGGGACGACGGCGCATCGGAGCAGAAGGCAGCACGGATTTCAAACGCGGCGGCGAAAAAAGGCCGTTCGGCGGTCGGCCGCAAAGGCGGCAAGTCCGAGTCCTACGACGAGTGGACGGTGGACCAGCTCCGGGGGAAAGCCAAGGAAATCGGACACACCGGATATTCGAACCTGCGGAAACAACAATTGATCGACGCACTCAGGAATTCCTGACAGTTCACGCTTGATGTCAAGCCTCAGGGGCAACCAAAAATTCAGTTGGCACCAATGATGGGAGATTGCAATGTCACAAGTAAATGGCGAACCGGTGGAGATCTCCACCCGGATGCAACCCGGCGAGTGGACAGAGGAAAGTCTGGCCGAACTGACTGGTTCGTACCAGCAAAAGCTGGGTGAGATGGGTGCGCCAGCCGCAGAGATCGTGACGAAGGTGGACCATGCCGACGATGGTTCGGTGCGGGTTCACGTCAGTTGGCAACACCGCGGCTCGCACACCTACGCCAGCCTAAACCAAAGCGTACCCGGCGAGGCCGCCACTGCCAGGGGGAATGGTGAAGCGATCCCTCCCGGCGGGACGAGCGACGACTCGCAAGGGCTGGGCGCGGTGCTGGGCGACGCGGAACGTTCCGCCATTGATGATCCGCCCACCGCACGCGCTGAGGCATCCGGGCAGGAACAAAACGATCCCAAGCTGCTCATCCATACGGATGCCGAGGGCGAAACCTACGTCGAAGAGCAGGACAGCCGGCCCAGGGACTGAACCCTTTCAGGAACCGACGGACGCCGCAGGCAAACGGGACTCGCTGGCGGCAAACCATGTCTCCAGCACTGAAACGGCAATTTCCGCCGACCGTTCCGCTGCGTCGTCGACGTGGGTTGTGAAATCAGCCTCGGACGCCGGGCCGCAAAGGTCCGAGATGCCGCGGATGGCCAGGAAATGCGCCTTGTGGGCGTGGCAGATCTGCGCGATTGCCGAGGACTCCATGTCAGCCGCCAACACCTCGGCAAAGTGCTCCTTGATCACCACTGCCCGTTCCTGACCCACAAATGCGTAGGTGGAAACGACCAAACCATGGTGCACCGTCTGTGCCTTGCGCCGGGCGGGTATGCCGTCGATGCTGGCCGCTGCCAGTGCTTGTGGGACCGGGTAGGAGGCGGGCATGCCCGGCACCTGGCCGCGCTTGTAGCCAAGGGCGCGGGCATCGGCATCGGCGTTGACCGCATCGGTGCCCACCACCACGTCGCCCACGCGGACGGAACCGCCCAATCCGCCTGCACTGCCGACGCTGAGCACCAAGGGTGCACCGTCTCCGGCCGCCAGCAACAAGGCTGAGGTGGCTGCCCCGGCCGCATTGACCAAGCCGATGCCACCACGCACAAAGAGCGCGTTGCGGCCGTTGATGAGCCCGGTCCGGTGCACTGCCGTGCCAAGCTGCAATGGTTCGCTGAGGGCCGTGGCCCGTTCCAGAAACGGGGCGATCTCCGAGTCCATCGCGGCAATGATGATGACGTCGACGGGAATCATGGCTGAAAAAGTGATGGTGGCGTCCTCATTCGAAAGTGGTGAACCGGGCGGCCGGCACCCGGCGGTAAGCTTGTCCAATCGTAACTGGTGGGGCTGGCCCCGCCCGGGCCGAAACGACGACGGCAACTCTGTCCGGCGGGATATGGCAGCCTCCGCCATTGCCAAGCTTAAAAGTTCAATCGAAAGGACAGCTCCATGGTTGAGCGCAACGATGCCCGTCCGGGACTGCTGATGCACGGATTCGGTGCGAGCGGTGAACAGGTGGCGGGTGTTTTTCGCAGCGCCCAGAATGCGGCCGCGGCATTGCCTGGCGCATCCATTGAAATCGTGATTCAAGGGGCGTCCGTCACCGGGCTCGCCGTCGACGGCGGGCTCTCCGGGCCGGTCCGGGAGGTCCTGCAACGCGGCATTGCCGTCCTGGCCTGTGAAAACAGTCTGCGGTCCGCGGCGCTTGATCACGACAGCCTCCTTCCCGGGGTTGGCACCGTACCGTCCGCCGTCGTCCACCTTGCCCAGCGGCAATGGCAGAACTGGGCCTACGTCCGTTTGTAATGCAGCAGCTGCAGTGCAGCCGCGTCCCGAAGCAGGCTGAGGACCAGCGCCAGGGCGGGCCAGGCACTGCGGCCCTGCCTCGTCCTGGCGTAGGCGCGCAGCTGCACCCCGGGACTGTGGAGGGGAAGAATGGTGATACCCGCACGGCCGCGCCGCTCGACGGGGAGCAGCCCAACACCCAGCCCGGCCAAAATGAGGTCCTCGACCAAATCCAGGCTGTCCGACTGGTGCCGCAGGGCGGGCTCGAAGCCGGCCATCGAGGCGATGGTGCGCAGCACCGTCTCGTCGGCGGTGTTGCGGGAGTTTCCAATCCAGTCTTGGTCCCGGAAGGCAGCAAAGACCTGGACTGCATCGGCGCGTCCTCCCGCCGGGGCGAGCTCCGCTGCCGCTGCAGTCGGCACCCCAAGCCCCCAAGGAGTTGTCCACAGCTGGCTCGCCTCAATGCCGGGCCCGGCGTCGTCCGGTGCGAGGTTGTAGTCATACGTGAGTGCCAGGTCGACGGCGTCGACGGCCAGCATCGCCAAGGCGTCCGCCGGCTCGTGCTCGAGCACGGTGATCTTCACCTTTGGATGGTTCCGTGCGAGTTCGCCGATGACAGGCATCAAGGTCTTGCGGATCGCGCTGGCGAACCCGGCCACGCGCAGGGTGCCCGACGGTTCGGCTGTGGGATCCAGATCCTGCCGCGCGGCCTCGACGGCGGCGAGGATCGTCCCGGCGTGCTGGGACAGCCGGAGCCCCGCAGGGGTCAGCCGGACGCCGCGTCCGTCGGCTTCCAATAACTGCGCCCCGGTCTCTTTGGCGAGCAGGGCGAGCTGCTGGGAGACGGTTGACGTAGTCGCACCCAACAGCTCGGCGACAGCCCGCATAGAACCCGTGCGGGACAGCTCATGCAGGTATTGCAGCCTCCGTGTGTCCATGAAATCAATTGTGCATGATTTCTGAACAATATGTTATGGATTCTCACGTGGACATGAAGGAAGTTGGCGTTGTCTACTGGAGTCATGAACTCCGTCTCCACAACTCCCATGCCCGTGCCGGTGAAGCACACAGCAGGTGCAGGCACGATCATGGCCTTTGCCGCGATGTGCTGCGTGCAGCTCGGACTCGCCGCGTCCGTCGGTTTGACAGGCCGTCTGGGGGCCGAGGGTGTTGGCTGGCTGCGGCTGGCCTGGGCCGCCATCATCATCGTGGCGATTGCCCGGCCCTGGAAGATCCGCTTCAGCAGGGCGGCGCTGGGCATGTGCGCGCTGCTCGGTGTGGCCACGGCAGGCATGACGCTGTGCTTCATGCTCGCCGTGGAGAGGATTCCGCTCGGCACGGCAAGTGCCCTGGAATTCCTCGGCCCGCTGTCCATCGCCGTCATTCAAGGCAGGGGAACCGCCCGGTGGTGGGCGCTTGTTGCCGCGGCCGGCGTGCTTGGACTGACCGAGCCGTGGCACGGTGCAACCGACCCGACCGGCGTGTTCTTTGCCCTCGGCGCCGCCGCCTGCTGGGCGGGCTACGTCCTGCTCACCCAGCGGGCCGGCGACGCCGTGTCGGGCCTCAGCGCCTTGGCGATATCCCTCCCTGTGGCCGCGATCGCCGCCACCTTCGTGGTCGGCCCCGGCATTGTCGGAAGGCTCGACTGGCAGCTCGTGCTCATTGGATTCGCCCTGGCTCTGCTGCTGCCCGTCATCCCCTTCAGCCTGGAACTGCTGGCCCTGCGCCGGTTGACGACGGCCGCGTTCGGGACCCTGATGTGCCTGGAACCGGCCATCGCCCTGACCGTCGGACTGACCGTGCTTGGCCAAATGCCGCGCCCTGCCGCGCTGGCCGGGATCGTCCTTGTCATCGCCGCCGGCATCGGCGCCACCCGGACCGGCCGCCGCCCACCCGCGGCCGGAGTGGGCAATGGGCAGGATGACAGCGGGCAGGGTGGCACTGGAAAGGGTGACAGCGGGCAGGGGCAGCGGGAAATTGTGGGTACGACGGCGTGAGCCGCCTGCCGCTGGAACTCAAGGCACGTCCCGCCGCCGCACGTCCCGCCGTCGTGCGTCAGGCCGAGGCCCCAACAAGACAGGCCCTGGCAGGCCAGGCGCCAGCACGTCATGCGAAGCCCGGACGGAAGTGCCGGGCCCTTTCCTTCCGGCGGCATCCGCAACCGAGGGTAACAATCTTGACGAGGAATAAGTAACGCTATCTAATATGAGCGTGACCAGTGATAACAGAGCTTCCGAGATTGCCGCGCTTCTTCAGCTCCAGGCAGGCGCCATGCAGCCGGGGGACAAGCTGCCCCCAGTCAGGACGCTGTCGAAAACGTATGGCGCGAGCCCGGTGACGATCACCGCGGCGATCACCTCGCTCACGGCCCTCGGCGTTGTGCGGGCCGAACCCGGCCGCGGCACCTTTGTGGCCGGGTGGGACGGGGCCGGGCGGGACGTGGCGCAGGAGCCGGACTATGCGTGGCAGTCATCAACGCTGGGACGCTCCCGCGTCGATCCAGTCCGGGCGGACCAGAGCCGCGCCGGCCGGCCCGGGGCGAAGGGGACCGCCGACCACGTCCAGCTCTCCTGGGGCTATCTGGCGCCCGAGCTCCAGCCCTTCGATGAACTGCGCACGCTCGGCGCCCGGTGCGCCAAAAGCCACCGGGCCTGGACGATGGCACCGCCCATGGGGCTGCCGGAACTGCGCAGCGCCTTCGCCGCCGGGCTCGGCGCCGATGCCGGCGACATGCTCATCATGCCCGGCGGGCAGCAGTCCCTGGTGTTTGCCATGCGCACCCTCGCCGATCCCGGGTCGACGCTGATCACCGAAAGCCCCAGCTATCCGGGGGCAGCATTCGCCGCCCAAGCCGCCGGCCTGAATCTTGCTGCCGTGCCCGCGGACGCCGACGGGATCCGGCCCGACAAACTCGCCGACGCGCTCGAACGAACACACGCCCAGCTCATCTATCTGCAGCCGAACTACGCCAACCCCACGGGGTCCGTCCTCAGCCCCGGGCGGCGGGTGGAGGTCTTGGAACTGGCCAAACGCCACGGCGCGTTCATCATTGAGGACGACTGGGCCCGGCACCTGTCCCTTGAGGGCACGGCGCCTGCGCCGCTGTTCACGCAGGACCCAGACGGGCACGTGGTCTCGATCGCAACCCTCAGCAAGCCGGCTGCCCCGGGTCTTCGCGTGGGCGCCATTGCCGCGCGGGGGCCCGCCGGCGAGCGCCTGCGCACAGCCCGCATCGCCGACGACATGTGCGTTCCGGCGCTGACCCAGGAGATCGCGCTCGGGCTGCTGGCCTCCACCGCCTGGCCGCGCCACCTTAAGCGGCTGCGGACGGGACTGCGCGAACGGCGCGACGCCATGGTCGCCGAAGTGCAATCCTCGATGCCCGGCGCACGGGTGGAGATCATTCCGACCGGCGGCATCCACCTGTGGGTGAAATTGCCTGCAGGAACTGACTCGACGTCGCTGACCGCAGCCGCCCAGGATGCGGGGGTGCTCATCGGCGACGGGAAGCAGTTCTATGTGGACGAACCTCCCGCCCCGTACATCAGGCTCTCCTACAGTGCCGCTTCCATTGCCCAGATCGCCCAGGGCGTCCGCCGCGTGGCAACGCTTCTGTAGGGCTGTGATGCCCCATCCGTCGGGCGGGCCCCCCGCTCCGGCCCCTCGCGCAGGCCGGGCCAAGGTTCTAGGGTGGGATGTGGGCAGCCACAGCGGCCCGCACACGTCAAGGAATGGGGCACGTCTTGGAATATCGCACTTTGGGCAACAGCGGCGCCGTGGTTTCAAACTACGCACTGGGCACCATGACCTTCGGGGCGGAGGCCACCGAGGAAACCTCCCATGCCATCCTTGACGGCTATGTGGCTGCCGGGGGCAACTTCCTCGACACCGCGGACGTCTACACGGCCGGCGCGTCCGAGGAGATCATCGGCCGGTGGCTGAAGAAGCGGCCGGATGCCCGGGACAGCGTCGTGCTGGCCAGCAAGGGCCGCTTTCCCATGGGCACGTCCCCGAACGACGTCGGAACGTCCCGCCGCCATTTGACCCGCGCCTTGGATGATTCGCTGCGCCGGCTGGGGGTTGAGCAGATCGACCTGTACCAAATGCACGCCTGGGATCCCATCACGCCCCTGGAGGAGACGCTGCGCTTCCTCCACGATGCCGTCAGCTGCGGCAAGATTGCTTATTATGGCTTCTCCAATTTCCTGGGCTGGCAGCTGACAAAGGCCGTCCATGTGGCCCGCGCCCACGGCTGGAACATGCCTGTCACCCTCCAACCCCAATACAGCCTGCTGGTGCGGGAGATCGAGTCGGAAATTGTGCCGGCAGCCCTTGATGCAGGAATCGGCCTGCTGCCCTGGTCGCCGTTGGGCGGGGGCTGGCTGACGGGCAAGTACAAGCGGGACGAACCGCCGACAGGGGCCACGCGCCTGGGGGAGAACCCGGCCCGCGGCATGGAGGCCTGGCGGGAACGCAACGACAACCCCCGCACCTGGGATGTGCTGGGGACCGTGGCGGACATCGCCGCGGACCATGGTGCCAACTCTTCCCAGGTTGCACTGGCCTGGGTTTCCAGCCGCCCCGCAGTCACCTCTGTCATCCTGGGTGCCCGCACCATCAAACAACTGGCAGACAACCTTGCCGCCGCGGAGCTGGAGCTCTCCAAGGGGGAGATTCAACGCCTCACGGCGGCCAGTGAGCCGCAACTGGGCGTCTACCCTTATGGTCCCAAGGCGCGGGAGCAGCGCAGCCGGAAGCTCGAAGGCGGCAGGTAACGTCAATGCCACGGCCAAGCGCCCCCGTCCGGCTCCTGCTGCCGTTCAACGGGAAGTGGCTGGCTCAAAACAGCCCCCTTCGACGAGTCCCCAGCCACGGCACCGAGCTGCTGGCCCAGAGCCACGCCATCGACTTCGTCGGCGTCGACGACGCACACCGGAGCGCGCCCCTGCGCGATTGGCGGACGATGCTCGCCACCGAGCCGCCCGAACGCTTCTTCGCCTTCGGCCGGCCCATCCTGGCACCTGGCGATGCAGTTGTGGTTGAAAACCACGACGGCGAAGAGGACCACCCGGCGCGCAGGTCGCAGTTGGCCCTGGTGCCCTACATGCTGGGCCAACGGTCCCGCCTCAGGCAGGGCGTGGCGGCCGTGGCGGGGAACTACGTCATCATGGAGCTGCGCGCCAGCGCCAGCAGCGTGTTTGTGGCCCTCGTCCATCTCCGCTCAGGCACCATTCGGGCCAGGGTTGGCGAGCAGGTGGTGGCCGGCCAGCAGCTTGCGGCGTGCGGCAACTCCGGCAACTCCGGCAACTCGACCCAACCGCATGTGCACATCCAGGCCATGGACAGTCAAGACATCCACCTTGCCCGGGGCCTGCCAATCGAGTTCAGGAACTTCCGCGAATGGCGCCGTGGTTCACCGGGAACCCTTGACCAGGTGGCAGGACTGCCGGCCGAGGGGGCTGTCGTCGAGCCCATGCACCGCTGACGACGGCCGAATCCAGGACGCCACGATGCCGGAATGCCGGATGCGCGGATGGCTGCCCTGATGCGCGCTGGCATTCATGCGTCAGGCGAGGGCGAGCGTGGCAGCCTCGCGGGCGCAGCCCCACGACAGGCTGACACCACTTCCACCATGCCCGTAATTGTGCACGCACAGGGCATTGTCCAAGCGTTCCACTTCCACACGCACCGACGGGCGCCCGGGGCGCAGCCCGGCTATGACGTCGACCACGGCGGCGTCGTTGAGGCGTGCTTCGGCCCGCCTGCAGCGTTTCAGAATCCGCTGGGAGATGTCGGGGTCGGGCCTGCCGCTCAGGCGGCCGGGGATGCTGACGCCGCCGCACACCACCCGGTAGCGATGCGGGACGTAGCTTGTCAATTCCGAACCGGCGGTCAATTCCATGAAGACTGTGTCGAGCCCGGGATTCTCCAGCACCACGTGCTGGCCAAACACCGCCGTCATGCTGCCATCCCGGGCCAACTCCCGGGCACCGAGCCCCGAGCAGTTGAGAACAACCGGTGCAACCACGGCCGCCTCGGCAAGGCTGCCAACTTTGCGAAGCTCCACCGTTCCGCCTGCCCGTTCCAGCCGCAGCAGCAAATACGCAAGATAGCGGGGCATGTCGACAATCGGCATGGTCGAGTGGAATCCGGCGCTGAAACCGTGTGGAAGTTCGGCTGCGGTGCAGGGACGCAGATCCGGAATAAGACCCACCGGGGGAGGCAGCTTGGCTCCCGTTGCTGCCGGCACGTCGCCGGCGGTCAGGACCGGGGCCATTCGGACACCGGACGCCGGGTCCAGTGCCAGCTTCCGGAAGTCGGCAAGGGAACGTGCCGTCCATTCCAGCGTCTTGGCTGCGGGTTCCTGAAACGACGGGCCCCACATGGCACCTGCCACTGCCGAGGTCGTATCCGACGGGTATTCCGACGTCCAGACGAGCACCTCACGCCCGGCTTCGGCCAGGCACACAGCACTGGTGAGGCCGCTGACGCCAGCGCCCACAACGACAACCGGATCATTTCCACGAACCATGCGTCCAGCGTAATTCCGCAGTACCGGGGCAGGCAAAACAATTTTTTAGTCCCGGCCATCACGGCCGGGCGGCACGAGTCCCGCCAGCCGGCCGTGATGGCGGCGCCACTGCGCCGGTTGGACGATTTGTGCGCAGGGTGTCGATCAGGATGGCGCTCAGTCGTCATCACTGTGCACGTGCGGGGCACACGCTCAGGTGCGGAATCCGCCGTCGTTCATGGACGGTGGGACAGGAATGAAGGAGAATTAGCCATGCGCTACACACTGTTACTGCATTATCCGGAGGTGGACGCCGCCTCATTGGGCGCGGAGGTGATCGCGGAAGGACAGCGCGCGTTCAGCAGCTACGCCGAAACCCTCCAGCGGGCCGGGGTCCTGATTGGGGCCGAGGTGCTCCAGCAGTCGTCGAACACCACGACGCTGACCATGGCGGACGGTGCCCTGCACGTGCAGGACGGCCCGTTCGCCGACACCAAGGAGCAGCTCGGCGGCACTTTTGTGATCGACGTGCCTGATCTGGATGCCGCGATTGACTGGGGCAGGCAGGCACCTGCCATCGGCTGGGGAGCTGTCGAGGTGCGCCCGGGTGCCACCTACACGGTCGATGGTGCCTGGGCACCAAATACGTGAGTCCACCGGGTCTGGGCAGGGAGGC
>NZ_JBQSVT010000065.1:0-13370 GCF_052376555.1 Specibacter sp. AOP5-B1-6 | reverse complement strand
AGCCGTTCCTGCAATGAACTGCTGCGCTCCGCGCTGCAGCCCGTTGCGGCCCTCAGGCCTGCAGTAGCGGCCCAAAGGCGGAACGGTCGCCCTGGCGGGGGTCTTCCCGGTCCCGCACCACCATGATGGGGCCCTTGGCGTGGTGCCGCACCCCATCCGTGGTTGAGCCGAGCATCATGCCCGCGAATCCGCCCCGCCCGCGGGTGCCCATGACCACCAGCTCGGAAGTCTCCGAGGCGGTCACCAATGCGTCAACTGCCGATCCTTCAAGGAGTCTGACCTCGATCGGAAGCTTGGGGAAGTGGTTGCGCAGCCACTTTTCGCCGGCGTCGAGTTGGATCTGAATTTCGGAAAACAATGCCTCGCGGTCCACGGGGGCCGGCATCCAGGCAAGCGACCCGGTGTACGGCTGGACGGCGCAAATAATCCGCAGGGTACAGCCTGAGCGCTCTGCCTGCTCGGCGGCCAGCAGGACAGCGTAGCGGGCCTGGTCCGAGCCGTCGACTCCTGCCGTGACAACTTTTTCAAGCTTCGATTCAGCTGCTTCGGCTTCGGGGCCGTCCCCGAGGCGCGGTGCGCAGCTCAGGGGCACCGTCACCGTGGGGCATTTGGCATGTGCCGGCAGTGCCGTGCTGACGTTGCCAAGGAGCCTGCCGATGAACCCGCCGCGGCCGCGCGAACCAAAAACGAGCAGTTCCGCGGTTTCGCTGAGTTCCAGCAGCACTCCCGCCGCATCGCCGTTTTCAACGCGCGCGTCGATCTCGATGTCGAGGTGGGCGATCTTGCCGGCCGCTTCGCGAAGGATGGCCTCGGCACCTTGGCGGATGACGTCGTCGTCCACTGTGGCATAGCCGCCGTCAAGGCCGGAAGCGGCAAAAATGGGCACTGTGTACGCTGTCACCATATGCAGCGGAACCTTGCGCGCCTTGGCTTCCCTGGCAGCCCAAATCAAGGCGCAGCTGCCTTGTTCCGAGCCGTCGATGCCAACCACGATTCCAGTGGGGCTGGGGACTTTTCCGGGCGTTTCGCCCTGCGGGGTTTCCTCTGGGCTGCTCATGCTGCGCCTCCTGGTGCTCGTGTGCCGGAGGGTGCAGAAACGCCTTGGCGCCTCCCCTTCGCGGCCTGTACCTGTGACTATTGCGGGTTCGGCTTGGCTCGTCAAGTTGCGCCACGGCGCGGCACGGAAGTCGCTCATCCGGCACGCACCCGGGACTGCCCGGCATGTGGCAGAGTTGAGACCGGAATCACACTTCGAAGGTAGGTTGCAATGATGGAACTGCTTGAACCATTCCTCGCCCGCGGGCTCCGGGGCGGAGCGGCCCCCGAGGGCACCTGGGCCGCTGCCGATGCAGCCTGTGCGGAACTCGCCGCTCCCATGGCGGTCTTGGATCTCGAGGCGCTCTCCTTCAACGCAGGCTCACTGCTGCGCCGCGCAGCAGGCAAGCCCATCCGCGTGGCCAGCAAGTCGATCCGCAGCAGGGACGTGCTGCGCGCCGTGCTGGGGCACCCCGGATTTGCCGGCATTCTCGGCTTCACGCTGCCTGAGGCCCTGTGGCTTGCAAACGATCCCTCCAATGCGTTTACCGACATTGTTGTTGCCTACCCAACTGCTGACGGGCCGGCATTGCGGGCTCTCGCCGCCGACCCCGTCGCGTGCGCCCGTGTCACCTTGATGGTCGACTCCCAGGAGCAGCTGCAGTGGATGGCGGCCACGCTGGCGGGGCTGGCGCCGGCCGCGCCCATCCGGCTCTGTCTGGATCTTGACGCCTCGTGGCGGCCGTCGGTGCGCGGCCGGGCCCTGGGGCACATTGGCGTCTACCGTTCGCCGGTGCGCACTGGCGCGGACGCCATTGCCGTGGCCCTGGCGATCAACAATTACAGGAAGGGGTCGTTCCCACTGTTCACCTTGGTTGGCATCATGGCTTACGAAGCGCAGATTGCGGGGCTGCAGGACTCCCCGCACACCGCCAACAAGGTTGCGGACGCGGCAAAGTCTGCCGTCCTGCAGCGGATGCAGCGTTCCTCCATGGCGGAAATCACCCACCGCCGTGCCAACGTCGTGGCCGCGGTGCGCAACATCGTCGACCTGGAATTCGTCAACGGCGGGGGCACCGGCAGCCTCGAACTCACCACCGTCGACGTCTCGGTGACCGAACTGGCCGCCGGGTCAGGCTTGTTCGGCCCCACCTTGTTCGACGGTTATTCACGCTTCACCCCGGCGCCGGCCGTGGGCTTTGCCGTGCCAGTGGTGAGGCGGCCCGCACCCGACGTAGTCACGGTGCTTGGCGGCGGGTGGATTGCCTCCGGGCCCGCCGGCCCGGACAGGTCCCCGGTGCCGGTGCACCCGGCCGGGCTGGCCACGATCGGCACCGAAGGCGCCGGCGAGGTCCAAACACCCCTGCGCGGCCCGGCAGCCGCGCAGCTGCGCATCGGCGACAAGGTCTGGTTCAGGCATGCCAAGTCTGGCGAGGTTTGTGAACATGTGGACGCCTTGGAGATGCTCGACGGCGGCCAAAGGGTGGGCACGGCGCCAACCTATCGCGGGGAAGGGAAGGCGTTTGCATGAGCGTTTTGCAGGGCGAGTGGCGCAATTGGGCCGGGGACCAGCGCTGCCGTCCGGACGCCGTCGCACGGCCCGGCACGGTCGCCGAAATCTCAGCACTGGTGGCGGGCGCTGCGGCCGCCGGCAGCACCCTCAAGGCGGTGGGGGCCGGCCACAGTTTCACTGACATTGCCCTGACCGACGGGATCCAGCTGCGCCTTGACGGCCTCAGCGGCCTCCTGGCGGTGGACCGCGACGCCAAATTGGCAACCCTGGCCGGCGGCACCCGCCTGCATGAGATTCCGGCACTGCTGCACCCGTATGGGCTGGCCATGGAAAACCTTGGCGACATCGACGCCCAGTCAATCTCCGGTGCGATCTCCACGGGAACCCACGGCACCGGGTTGAAATTTGGCGGCATAGCCACCCAGGTGCGGGCCTTGACCCTGGTGACCGGGACCGGAGAGGTGCTGCAGTGCTCGGCCACGGAGAACGCCGACGTGTTCGCCGTCGCGCGGGTGGGGCTCGGGGCCCTTGGCATCATCACCTCCGTCACCCTGCAATGCGTTGACGCTTTCATGCTGCACGCCGTCGAGCGCCCGGAACCGCTGGCGGAGGTCCTGGCGTCCCTGGCCGAACGCAATGCCGCCCGTGACCATTTTGAGTTTTACTGGTTTCCGCACACCGACTTCGCACTGACCAAGACCAACACCCGCCACCCGCTGGGCGCGCTCCCTCCGGGCGTGGGCCCGTTGTCGAAAACCTCGCATCTGGTGGACGACATCCTCGTTTCCAACGCCGTGTTTTCTGCCCTGTGCAATGTCACGGGCAAGGTGCCTGCAATGATTCCCCGCGTCAACAGGGTGGCCTCCAAATTGACGGGCAACCGGGAGTTTGGCGACGCCTCGCACAGGGTGTTTGCCACCCGGCGGACGGTGCGCTTCAGGGAAATGGAATATGCACTGCCGCTGGAACGCATCCCGGAGGCATTGCGGGAGCTCAACACAATGATCAAGCGCCGCGGACTGCAGATTTCTTTCCCCGTGGAGGTCCGCAGTGCGGGCGCCGATGACATTGCCCTGTCCACCGCGAACAACCGCCAAAGCGGCTACATTGCCATCCACCAGCACATCAAATCCGAGCCCTTCGAGTACTTCAGGGCAGCCGAGGAAATCTTCCGTTCGCACGCCGGACGCCCGCATTGGGGCAAGTGGCACTTTCTCCATTCGAAAGACTTTATGCAGCTCTACCCAGACCTTGAAAAGTTCTGTAAGGTTCGAGATGTTCTCGATCCCAAGAGGGTGTTCCGCAACGCCTATCTGGACCGGGTACTGCCCTGATTTTCGTCAAGGCACACCCGCGCTCCGCGGATGTGCCGCCCGCCAGTTCTCCTACCGTTCGTGGAGGCATTTGCCATGATTGCTGCGACTTTGACTGCCAGACCCCCGGCAGTCCCGTCTTCAGCACCAGAGAAGACCACCACCATTGTGATTGGTTCAGGCTTCTCGGCGCTGGCAGTGGCTGCCGAACTCAACCGGCAGGGCATCGAGGCAATAGTTGTGGACAGCTTCTGCCCCTTGAAGCAGTCCACCCCGCTGCAGCCCACCACGGGCGGAATCAGCCTTGACGCGCTCAGCGAGCGCAGCGAAATTGTCCGGCTGCTTGAGCACTACGCCCGCCGCCACAGCCTTGACATCCGCCCGGAAACCCAGGCCCTGGAGCTCACACGGGCACGCCACGGCGCCTCACCGCACCGCCAGTGGCGTGTGCACACGCCAACAGGAATCCTAAGCGCACACAGCGTTGTTTTCACCCGCGGCGCACTAAGCCAGTTGCGCCGCGTACTGCACAGTGTCGGCGTCACCACCGCCACCGACGTACGCTCCGGCATGCATTCCCTGGGCTTGTACCTGGTGGGGGTGGGCGACCTTGCCGTGCCCACCACGCAGGAAATATTGCATCAGGCCAAGCGTGCGGGCAAGTCGATCTCCGCCCGCATTGCGGAACGCGAAATGGAATCACTGTCGGCGCTGGCCTGACAGCCGCCTTCCATGAACGAGGCTCCGGCGGCGGCTGCCGCCCGAGAGTGCTTAGTCTTCCTTGCCCAGCCGACGGCGGGCCACCACCACCAGTGCAACCACCAGTCCCAGCAGCACGGCTACCAAGCCAATCACGCTCCACGGCACCGCGCTTTCGTCCTGGACCGGTTCCTGGGCAGCTTCCGATTGGGGCTGGATCGAGGCCACCGGGCCGGCACCCACGCCTGCGCCGGCAGTGCCGGTCGAGGCGGCTGTTGCCGTGAAGTGGAATTCGCCCTCAATCGGGTGGGAGTCGGAAGACACCAGCCGCCATTTCACCGTGTATTTTCCGGCCGGGGAGCCTGGGCGCACCCGCTGGGTGGCCACCTTGTCCAAAACATCCACGTCACCGGCAGCCCAGTTGGTGCCGGCCTCGTCAACAACCAAAACCTGCGAGCCAATCACCGCCGGGGTGTTGCTCAAACTGATTTCAATCTTCTCCGGAACACTCTCCACGGTTGCACCGTCCGCGGGCGACGTGCCGGTGATCGAGTCATGCGCCAAGGCCGCCGTGGATGACCCGAGCAGCAAAAGCAGCACGGCCAACAACCCTGCCAAAGCACGTCGCACGAGCTTTGCCGGTGTCGTGTTCGTCTCACCAAGCCGAGGACTAACGGGACTCTTCACAGCGGGAATTCCTTTGGTAGATGGAGGGAAGCCACCTCACGGTATCCCAGATTCATGGGAGTTCCCGGAGAACGGCGGGGCCGGGTGAAGTGACGCTCAAGGGGTGAGGTCCCGCCGTCGTGCTTGAAGCAACGGTGAAATGCTGCCAGGCCCGCCAAACTGGCCCGCTCCATTACCGGCTAGTATTTGCTCGAATAACTTTTTTATATTTCACTTTGCCCGGAGGGCTCTTTATGGCTACCACAACGGATGTCCAGCTGTCAGCGGTCGACAAGTATTTCAAGATCACCGAGCGCGGCTCGAACTACTCGCGGGAGATTCGTGGCGGCTTCGCGACGTTCTTTGCCATGAGCTACATCGTGGTCTTGAACCCGCTGATTCTGGGTGGTGCCGATTCCACCGGCGGCGAGCTCGGGCTGGAACGGGTTGCCGCCGTCACGGCGTTTGTGGCTGGTGTGCTGACCATCCTGATGGGTGCCTGGGCCAAGCATCCCTTTGCGCTGGCTGCGGGCCTTGGCGTGAACGCGTTTGTGGCGGTCACGGTTGCCACCAATCCGGGCCTGACGTGGCCCGACATGATGGGCCTGGTGGTCCTTTCGGGCATCACCATGTTCATCCTGGTGCTCACGGGGTTCCGCACGGCGGTGTTCAAGGCCGTGCCCGAGGGGCTGAAAACCGCGATTGTTGTGGGCATCGGCATGTTCATTGCGCTCATCGGCCTCGTCAACGCCGGTTTTGTGCGCCGCATCCCCGACGTTGCCGGCACCACTGTCCCGGTCGGCCTGGGCTTTGACGGCAAGCTCATGGGCTGGCCCACGCTGGTGTTTGTGGTGGGCCTGGTGTTGACCATTGGCCTGGTTGTCCGCAAGGTCAAGGGCGCCATCTTGATCGGCATCGTGATTTCCACCGTCCTGGCGAACATTCTGGAGATGACCCTCCACATCGGCCCGTCCTTCGACGGCACCACCAACAACCCGCAGGGCTGGTCGCTGGTGTCCCCGCAGCTTTCCGAGTGGTCGCTGCCCGATTTGTCCCTGCTGGGCCAGGTGAACATCTTCGGCGCCTTCAGCAAGCTGGGCGCCCTGGCGGCAATCCTGCTGGCGTTTGTGATCCTGCTGAGCATCTTCTTTGACGCCATGGGCACCATGGTCGGCCTGGCTGCGGAAGCCGGCACCATGGACAAGGACGGCAACATTCCCGACGTGGACAAGGTTTTGCTCGTCGACGCCTTTGGTGCGATCGCCGGCGGTGGCGCGTCAGCCTCATCCAACCAAATATTTGTGGAGTCCGGAGCCGGCATCGGCGAGGGCGCCCGTACGGGCCTGGCCTCAATCGTGACCGGGCTGCTCCTGCTGGTGGCCATGTTCGCCACGCCGCTGATCAAGCTGGTCCCCTTTGAAGCCGTGGCGCCCGCACTCGTGGTGGTCGGCTTCATGATGGTCTCCCAGGTCGGCAAGATCGACTGGTCCGACTGGGGCATCGGCATCCCCGCCTTCCTGACGTTCACCTTGATGCCGTTCACGTACTCCATCGCCAACGGCCTGGGCGCCGGTTTCATCGCGTTCGTCCTGATCCGCTTGTTCCAGGGCCGCGCACGCGAAGTCCACCCCCTCATGTGGGCCGTCGCGGCAGCGTTCCTGCTGTTCTTCGGCATCGGCACCGTGGAAGCCCTGTTCGGCGTCGGATAACCCGAGGGCCCTCCCGGCACTTCACCACATAATTCGAGTTTGCACTTGTTGGACCGATTCACCCGATTTTTCGGGTTTTCGGTCCAACAACTGCAAACTCGAATTCGTTAAGGGGCCTGCGGGCGCCCAAGCCGCCGGGAAGGATCAAAGCACCTTGGAAAGGAACGCCCTGGTCCGTTCGTGCTGTGGGTTGGCAAGCACCTCGCGAGGGTTGCCGGATTCCACCACGACCCCTCCGTCCATGAAGACAAGCGAATCGGCCACTTCCCGTGCGAAGCCCATCTCGTGCGTCACCACGATCATGGTCATGCCGGTGCTGGCCAGTTCCTTCATGACGTCCAGGACCTCCCCCACCAGTTCGGGGTCGAGTGCACTGGTGGGTTCGTCAAAGAGCATCAGCTTGGGATCCATCGCCAATGCCCGGGCGATGGCCACCCGCTGCTGCTGGCCGCCGGACAAGTGGGCCGGGTAATGGCCGGCCTTGTCGCCGAGGCCCACGCGTTCCATCAGCTCGATGGCGCGCTTGATCGCTTTCGCCTTCGGAATCCCCTTGACCCGCATGGGAGCCTGGATGATGTTCTCCAAAGCCGTCAGATGGGGAAAGAGATTGAAGCGCTGGAACACCATGCCAATTTCGCGCCGTTGGAAGGACGCTTCCTTGGGCCTGAGCTCATAGAGCTTTTCACCCTTCTGGCGGTATCCGACAAGCTGCCCGTCAACGGAAAGCCGGCCGGCGTCCACACGTTCCAGGTGGTTGATGCAGCGCAGGAACGTCGACTTGCCCGAGCCGCTGGGCCCCACAAGGCACAGCACCTCTCCGGACTTGACTGTCAGGCTGATGCTTCTGAGCACCTTGTTTGAGCCGAAACTCTTGGACACGCGGTCCGCGTGCACCATGGGTGTGCCGCTCATTGCTTGCCCTCCGTTTTGTTGTCCACACGAATGTTCGTGATGTCGGCCCCGGCTGGCAGCGGCCCGCGCGGATGGGGCGACTTTTCCGCCTTCCGCTGACCGGACCCGCGGGCAAACCGCTTTTCAATGAAGTGCTGGCCGACCATGAGAATCGATGTGAACAGCAGGTACCACAGCGAAGCCACAATCAGCAGCGGCACCGGCGTAAACGTCACGGCTGAGATGCCGCGTGACACCCCGTACAGGTCGATGCTCAGCGGGATGGCCGCGACGAGGGATGTGGTCTTGAGCATCGAGATGACCTCGTTGCCGGTGGGCGGGATGATGATGCGCATCGCCTGCGGCACCACGACAACACGCATCGTCTGGCCCCACGACATCGCCAGTGCCCGCGATGCTTCCTCCTGGCCCTCATCGACGGAAAGCAGCCCCGCACGGACAATTTCGGACATATAGGCGGCCTCGTTGAGCGCGAGGCCGATGACAGCGGTGACGAACAAGTTGGTGAAGATGTCGTTCTGAAAGGAGATCCACGGTGTCATGAACGGCACGCCGACGGTGAGGACCGGATAGATCAGGGCAACGATTCCCCAGAAGACCAGCTGGACATAAACCGGCGTCCCGCGGAAGACCCAGATGTACAGCCACGCGACGCTTTTGACCACGGGGTTTGGCGAGAGCCTCATGATGGCCAGCACCAGGCCCAGAACGATGGCAATGACCATGGCGTAGACCGTCAGTTGCAGCGTGACCAGTGCAGCCTGGCTGATCCTTTTGTCGAAAATGTATTTGCCGACATTGGCCCAGCCGAAGTCTTCGCGCTGGGCTGCGTCGATGACAAAAACAGCCAGCATCAAGACCAGGAGCACCGCGATCAGGACACGCCAAGGGTGGCGCAGCGGGACAGCCTTGATGGCCTCCCCCTCCTGTTCGGCAGCTAGTGGTTCATTCTCCGCTGCCGTGCCGCCCGGACTCTGGGGATTCGTCACGGCTAACCCTTCGCAGCCACATTGATGGCGGCCGTCTCCACGCCACCGCTTTCCACGCCCCACTTCTTAAGGATCTCGGTGTAGGAACCATCATCGATGAGCGACTGCAGGGCCTTCTGCAGGACCGGCGTGAAGGCGGAGTCCTTGGCGACAGGAATACCATAAGGTGCCACCTCGAACGCGTCGCCGGCAGTCTGAAGTTTCTTCTCTGTCTTCGAGATCGCGTACAGGGTGACCGGCGAGTCGGCGCTCATGGCGTCAACCTGTCCCACGATCAAGGCGTTGGTTGCCTGGTCCTGTGCATCGTATTTGAAGATCTCGATGGCGGGCTTCCCCGCATCCGTGCAGGCCTTCGACTTGGCGGGGACCTCGTGGGTGTCCTCGTAGGTGGTGGCCTGCACCGCAACCTTGAGTCCGCAGGCGTTGTTGGGGTCAACCGTCTTACCAGCCGGGGATGCCCACTGGATGCCGGCCGAGTAATAGTTGATGAAGTCGACCTGCTTTTCGCGCTCGAGGGTGTCCGTGAAGGACGACATGCCCATGTCATCCTTGCCGCCGTTGATCGACGGCAGGATGTTGTCGAACGTGCCAATGTCGAAATTGACCTTCAGGCCCAATACTTGCCCCAAGGCATTGGTCAGATCCACCGACCACCCTGCGGGCTTCCCGTTGGCGTCCTTGAATTCGTTGGGCGGGTAGTTGTTGGCCATCCCCACGTTGAGAACACCGGCGCTCTTGATCTTCTCCGGCAGCTCCGCTGCAATGGCATCGTTCTTCTTGATTGCCACGCTGTCCGACGGTGACGACGAGTCGCCACCACCAGGAGTGGACTCACTGTTGTCAACGCAGCCCGTCAGCATGAGAGCGACAACCGCAACGGCGGCGGGAAATGCGAAAATGCGGCGCATGGGGAATCCTTAAGTTGTCATTGTGAGTCACTGGATCAACATCGAAGTCAGCGAACTGGCACAACTTGGTTGGATGGCGATAACTGAAACGTCCACAACGGTCATCGAGCTTGCGGCGCCTCAGCCCTGAGACTGTTGCCCGGCTCACACCGGACGGCCCGATGAACCTAAACATACAGGTACGCCCGGCCGTCCGTACGCCCCGCCGCGTCAATGTTGCTCCTTGTCACGCCCTGCGCAACGGGGAAGTCAGCCCGCAGACCACAACCAATTCCAATACCACGTCGCCGACCAGGGCCGACGTGATGAGCGGGTTCACGCGTTCCCCTCCCCGCTCCCGCCCTCATCTGAGTTGGCAGGGCGAGTCTGCCATGTCAGACGGCCACTCCCCCGTCCTGCTGGCATTCGGCGGCGTCCTGATGTTGGCTGGAAGCATGGACTTTACGCAGCTCGCCATGGACGTTCCCCCCACCGCTTGGACTGGCCGGGACGACGGCGCCGACCCCGCCCACCGCCGCTGGTGGCAGGCCGTGGCCAGTCCCGCCGCGCCGTCACTGGACGCCTCGGAGCCCGGACCCGCCGCCCTCATTGGTTTTTGCTCCGACGCCGGGGTGCTGCGCAACCATGGCCGCACGGGCGCCGCGACCGGGCCCGCCGCCATCCGTGCGGCCCTTGGCACCCTGGCCTTCCACGGCTCCCGAGCCATCACCGACGCCGGCGACATTGTGGTTTCCGCCGACGCCCTCGAGGCCGGCCAGGCCCGTGCTGGTGCCGCCCTGTCCACAATGCTCGACGCCGGACAGCTCACCTTTGTCCTGGGCGGCGGCCACGAAACAGCTTTTGCCAGCTACCTTGGCGTGGCAGGCACGGCTGCCGTGGCCAACGGGGCCCGGCTCGGCGTGCTGAACCTGGACGCCCACTTTGACCTGCGCGACGCCCCGGCACCCAGCTCGGGCACGCCGTTCCTGCAGATGGCCCGCGCCGAAGCCGCCGCAGGCCGGGAACTCAATTACGCCGTCGTCGGCATCAGCGAGCCAAACAACACGCGTGCACTCTTCGACACCGCCCACGACCTGGACGTGAAGTACCTGCTGGACGAGGACTGTTCGGCGGATCGCACGCAGGGGTTTGTGGACTCGTTCCTGGAGACCGTCGACATTGTGTACCTGACAATTGACCTCGACGTGCTGCCGGCGGCAACGGCTCCCGGGGTCAGCGCCCCTGCCGCGTACGGAGTGCCACTGCCGGTGATCGCCGCTGTTTGCCGCCAGGTGGCCGCCAGCGGGAAGCTGTTTCACTTTGACGTGGCGGAGCTGAACCCGGCGTTCGACATCGACAACCGCACCGCCAAGGTCGCAGCCCGCCTGATCGACACCCTGCTGCGCTGACTCTCCCCACCCACCATCTAAGCCGCAGAAGTGGTTGCCGAATCAGCCATTTACAGTTGATTCAGCAACCACTTCTGCGGGGTAGTTGCAAGAGGGAGTCCCCGCCGTCCCCGCGCTTTAGGGATTGGTCTCAAGCATTTTCTGCCCGCGGGGCCCCCATTCCCGGATCGATCTGGTGCGGGCCACTGGCTGACGGCCGGATATCAAAGTCAAACATCGCCGTCGGCAGGTAGATCGTTGAACACGAGTTTGGGATGTCCACCACGCCGGAGAGCCGGCCCTCCACCGGGGCCGCGCCAAGGAGCAGGTACGCCTGCTCGGGCGCATAACCGAACTTGGCCAGGTAGTCGATCGCGTGCAGGCAGGCACGCTGGTAGGACAGATGCGAATCAAGGTAGCGCTGCTCGCCATCGAGAGTCACCGATGTTCCCGAGAACGCCAGCCACTCACTGAACTGCGGCTCCACCCGGCCCGGCATGAAGATGGCGTTTTCGTGCACCCCATAGGTTTCCATGCCCCCGCGAATAATGTCCACCCGCAGGTCAATGAACCCACCCATTTCGATGCCGCCACAAAAGGTGATTTCGCCGTCGCCCTGTGAGAAGTGCAGATCACCGACCGAGAAATTGGCGCCGTCCACAAAGACGGGGTAAAAGATGCGTGTGCCTTTGGAGAGGTTCTTGATGTCCTGGTTTCCACCATTTTCCCGAGGCGGTGCGGTGCGTGCAGCCTCGGAGCCAACCCGGGCCCATTGATCCGCGGGCAGCCCGCCAAGGACGGCGTGTTCCGCTTCCGGCGGCAGCGCCAGCGGCGGAACACGGTGCGGATCGGTGGCGATCAAGTCACCTTCGCGCTTGTTCCACTTGGCCAGCATCGCTTTCGACGGCGCCGTTCCCATCAACCCGGGGTGGATCAGGCCCTCAAAAGCAACACCCGGTACGTGCCGTGAGGTGGCAACTTGGCCGGTGAAGTCCCAAATGGCCTTATAGGCATCCGGAAATTGATCGGTCAAAAAACTGCCGCCATTGTTTTTGGCAAAGATGCCTGTATATCCCCAGCCCTGGCCGGCAAGCGGGCCGGAGTCCTCTTGAGGGATGGGCCCCACGTCAAGAATGTCCACCACCAGCAGATCACCAGGTTTGGCGCCTTCGACGCCGAAGGGGCCGGACAGGGTGTGCACTGTCAACAAGGGCGCCTCAAGAATGTCCTGGGCGGTGTCGTCATTCTTGATGGCCCCATCGAACCACTCACGGCAATCGACCCGAAAAACGTCGCCGGGTTTGACGGTGGCAACGGGTGGGATCTCAGGGTGCCACCGATTGTGGCCGAGGGCTTCCTGATCCCTGAATTTCTTGTTCGAATCGAGGCGGAAGATCACTTCTGGCATGATGCTACTCCTTTGACGACGTTCTACTTATGGGGTCTGGGTGCGTTCTTCAGGCAGGAGCTAAGGGCGGGGAAGCTTTTGGTGCAGCGGATTCCCGGTGTAGCGGGTGGCCTTCTTCGACGCGCCGGTTCGGCCAGAGACAAGTTGCGGTTCATGGGCGCTGCGCTTGGTGGAATCGATCAGCTTGTACTCCGGGCTGTTTCCGATCGACAGGCGCGCGGAACTCATCTGGCGGCGCGCCGGTTGCCCGCACTGCGGGCAGGGAGCCAGGTCCGGCACTTCTGCCATGGAGAAGGCTGCCTCAAAATGGGTGCCTTCGGAGCATTGAAAATCATAAAGTGGCATTGTTTTTCCTATCACGCCGCGATTGGCAGGGGTCCACGATTTCTTTTGGACAAGGCAAATGAACCACCAATAGCCAGGGTGGTTAATACCGCCTGCAAGGTCGTGTCCACGGCAGTTCTTACATACTTTTCCGTAGGCAATGTCAATGCCGGAATGGTAGCGGTCAAGAAAGCCACAAAGATGGTTAATCCGAAGAGGTAGAGGCCGGAGGCGCCCAAAACAGCGGCCGGATCCCCATTTGCTTGCGCCAAGATAATGGTCGAAAGAATAATCTGCATGACTACGACGAAAAAGTTCATCACAGCCGCTGATTTTCGCGGAATTTCGCCAAGAGCATGAGTCCGTTTATGAAAAGCGCAGCGCCCACGTACAACAGACCATCGTTACTCACCAATACTTCCCTTCATCAGGGCGGGCAAATAATTACCTTGGCTGAGAAAGGATAATATTTCCAAACCAATATATTTCCCAACAGTAGCGGCCGAATATAGGCCGAGTCAAGGGGT
>NZ_JBQSVT010000064.1:0-13593 GCF_052376555.1 Specibacter sp. AOP5-B1-6 | reverse complement strand
AAGTACGACTCCACTTGCATCAAATCTTGACGCCTGGCGCCTAGACGGCGTTTCGCTTCGGACAACCGGCCCGCTGCTCGTGAAGAGTGGCGGGCTTTGTTGTGTGGGTGTACCGGCGGGCAGGCGGCTAGCCCCCCGAAGTCTTCGCCAGGAACCGGCCCGGTCGCTGGAAGTCGCGGACCAAGAACACCACTGCGAGCATCACTCCCGCCGCTCCCACGACCGTGATCCACCAGAATGGTTCCCCCGGCACTGCTATGCCCGTGGCTTGAAAAATAAAGAAAAGTGGGTAGAAAGGTATTATTAGAAGTTGAGTCGCAAGCCCTTTTCGTTGCTGGACTGCCGCCGCTCGGATGACCCGCAGGTGTTCATGGTCGACGGCTGCTTTCCCTGCAACCTGATGCCGAACATGTTTTTGTTCCTCGTTCTTCAATAAAAACATAACGTCAAGCCTGCCGAAGTGTACGGCAGGAACCATCCTCTTCGCGTTGTAGATCAGCCCTCCAACTATGGCGCCAAATGCCGCCAAAGCCATCCCGGCGGGGACATAGGTCAGCCAGTCGGAGAGTGCGGACCCGAAAACCAGCGTCCCGACTAGAGATCCGACAACGATCAGGACGGCCAGAACGACAGGGACGTAGCGGGTGTAATAGATCTTCAGGGCCGGGCCCAGTCCGATGTCCTCGACGCCTTGGGACCGTTTCATGGCCTTGGCCCAACGGTCCTCGGACTCTGCCAAGAGATCATCAATCCCGCTCATCGTCTCCTTCTTCCCAAGCATCAAGCTGAGGCTGCCAATGCCAGGAACGGGCCAGCTGCTGGCATCTCTGCACCGATGCTCCTATTCTGATCCATCCCCGCCCACACGCCAAGGCTCATGGCGGGCGGTCTAGAGCGCACCATGCGTCTGCACAGCTACCCACCCAGACAACTGCCCGCTCACCCTCAAAGGTAGGCGGATTTTTTGTGTGGCGAATCGGTGGGCGGTTGAAATGCCTGATTAATTGCTGGCATTGAACTGCAGGGCGGTTTTCGGTGGGGCAATGTGCACCAAGGTCGGTCAACGTTGCGGCAATCTCAAAGCTTTTTGATGGCCTCAAAGGATAGCCACCTGGTGCCCATGCCGATAGAGACGGCCAGCGCTCGCAACAGACCAAACCTAGCTTATGATTCGAAGAATACTTATCTGAACCCGGGGGATCTTTTGGCTTACGACGCGCAGGCAGCTACATCTACGGCCCAAACGGCTCAGACAAAGCGAGTTGCAGCTGCCCAGGAAGCGCACGCGTGGTGCACGCAGCAACAGGCTGCCAGGCCAGGCCAGGCCAGGCCAGGCAAAGTCTGCCCTCCTCGCAGAATACATGCGAGGGGCTGCCATCGTAGATGCCGCCTATGAGGTAGCCGTGGAGCCCCACCGACAAGCCTTCCTTGAGCAGTACCCTGGTGTGGCATTGCCTGGATTCCTGCAGCCTGGAGTGCGGTCCGTTGCCAGGCAGTTGCAGATGCTAAATGAGGGGGAGAAGGTGGCTGGAACGGCTGGTGTAGCCGAATTGACGAAGAAGCGCGGCTGGGCTGGCATGTCTTGGATTGGGAGGGTCGGTGCAATCGCGATTGCTGCTGTCGCGCTGTTCATAGCGGCCGGCTTAGCCTTGAGTCTGGCTGGCCCCCGCCCAATGCTGAGCGTGTTGCCGCGGACAAGGCGGCGATCGAGACTCTGTTGGGCCCCGACGCTAAGCAGAATGCTGAGGGCTTCGAGCACGCCGGCAACGGTGTACTCGTCCGGTGGGCGACGCAGACGGAAGAGAGGACCGCCAAATCGAACTGCATCTCTGGACTGCCGTGCTTCGCGGTAGTCTTAGAGATGAACGATGACTGCCCCGTTGGCATTTACATCGAGCTGAAACTCAGAGACAACAACGGCACCATCGTCGGCTTGGCAAACGAAGAGACCCCGGCCATGCGGCAGGGTGATAAGGGAGTCTTTGCTATCACGGGAGCAACAAAAGCCTCGAAGGCGTCTTTCGGAGAAATTACCTGCCACTAGGCATGACGTTGAATGGCACAGCACCGCTGTCGGCTTCGGGCCAGTGGGCACCGGCCCGGGTAGCGTTGCGTTTCTCGAAAAGCATTTGGCGAACTCAAAGGAAACGGGACGTGCCCATGGCCGCGGCACTCGCAGCCACGAATCATTCCTCGCGGCAGTAGTCGCGCACTCCGCATGCGACACGAATTCCTAAAGGGCATCGATGAAACCGTGGGATGCAACAGGACGGTGAGACTAGGGTTTGCGCTACTCCGAAACCCATCGGAATGCGCACCCTTGAGCGGTAAACCCGGCCGTATCCGCGGGGACGACCACGGTGAAACGAGGTGCGACGGTGATGAAGTTGTTTTCGATGATGTTTCCCGAGGCATCGGAAATTTCCCAGTAGCAGTCGGTGACTTTGAGCCTGTAAGTTCCCCAGACTCCGGCGCGCCTCGGAGCCTACCAAGTATGAGGCGTCGCGGATGAACTCTTTAGTCTGCCGCCCCTCCATCGCGTACCCGTCCTCGGCAGCCTTGTAGAACGAGTTGATCCATGGGTGATCTGGGCACAGTGCTGCGGCACCTTCCATTTTGCTGCCTCCGCCACACCAGGGAGCGCTGCGGGAATATGACATGTCAACGCATAACTTATACAGGGACTCCAGATCAGTCCGCGGGTTGTGGTGCCGCCGGGGTAGGCGATCGCTAGCGCGTTGGACACGGCGACAGATGGGGTGTCGCCGGAAACGGTGGTGTCGCAGTAGTTAGACGCAGCGTTCGCCCATGCCTCTTCAAATGACGTGAAGGTGCCGGGCTTGTCAGAGGATAATCCTTTGCAGGAGAAACTGACACTGTAAGGAACGGAAACAGCGACCACTGGCGCGGGGCTCGGCGTCGCCTCGGGGGCTTCTGCGAATAGGGCGACCGAGGTGTGCCCGGGGCATAGGGCCGCTCTGGCTGTGACGGGTTCCGCAGTGAAACGGCCTTGGGTTTGTCTGCCGTAGGAGCTTTTTGCCTGGCGGTTGATGCTCTGCCCGATCACGGCTTCCCCTATTTCTTGCAGTGGCTGGGAATAATTGTCCCTACCAACCTTCTGGGATTTTGGCTCTCTTGATACTTCTGTCCAAGCTCTACGGCCCGCAGCTGGGGGACCGTGGGTCATTCAGCGACAAGCCTTCTGATCTTGTCTTGCCAACTCTCGTTGGGTAGACACTGCCTGAATGACTGAGGAATTGGATTAGGTCTAGTGCGCCCCGCCGGGGGTGTAGTGGCCCGGGACCATACGGGAGCTGACGCCGAACCGGTTGAAGGCGTTGATGACGACGATCACAGAGAGGAGCTGGACTAGCTCTTGCTCACTAAGAATCGCAGCGACCCGCTCAAAGAGCTCGTCGTGAACGAAGCCATCGGCGAGGACCGTCACCGCTTCCGTCAGCTCGATTGCTGCAACCTCTTTAGCGGTGTAGAAGTGCTTGGACTCTGACCATGCACCAAGTTGGGTAAGGCATTCGGTGCTCTCGCCGGAAGCGAGGGCATCTTTGCTGTGCATGTCTAAGCAGAATGCGCAGTGATTGATCTGCGACGCGCGAACCTTAACCAGGTTGACCAGACTTTCTGGAAGCCCCTTCTTTACAGCAGTGTCTAGGCGCAACAATGCCTTGAACACGTCTGGGGCTCAGGTCATCCAGTCGAAGCGGGGGGTGTGCTCAGATGGAAGGTCAGTGCTGTTGGTGTTTTCATTTGCAGTCATACCTTCACGCTACGAATCAAGAGGAATGGGAGTAAGGTCCATTTATATGAATAGAAACCAGACCACTTCTGGCGGGAATGAGACCACGAAATCGGGGGTAGACCTTCATCTGGAACTGCGCGGCTCAGGGTTGCGAGTAGGCCTGACCGATGCCCTACGGGAAGCTGTCCGCTCAGGTCGGTTAGTGCCGGGAACCAGGCTCCCGGCATCGCGCTCACTGGCGCAGGACCTGGGTATCGCTCGCAGTACAGTGACGGAGTGCTATTCCACCCTCGTAGAAGAGGGCTGGCTCACCGCGAAGCACGGGTCCGGCACTCATGTAGCTAAACGGGCCCAAGCCCTCAGGAACGCCCCTCAGACACCGGCCCAGCCCAGGCGCAAAATAGCGCACGGGCTGGGCCCAGGGGCAGCCGACTATGCAGATTTCCCTCGGAGCGCCTGGCTGGGTGCGGCCCGGCGTGCGTTTGCAACGGCCCCTCACAGCGCATTCGGGTACGGGGATCCGCTGGGCAGAATTGAGCTACGTGAAGCACTTGCAGACTATCTGGCTCGAGTGCGTGGCGTGCATGCCGATCCCTCAAGGATTGTGATCTGTTCGGGTTACCATCACGGGCTGAGTTTGATAGCCCGGACGCTGAAAGGACAGGGTACAAACACCGTTGCTGTCGAAGCCTACGGGCTCAATATCTATCGCGATGTTCTCACGGACGAAGGCATGAACACGCCTCCCTTAGAGGTGGACGAGGGGGGAGTCACCACATCGGGCCTAGACATTCTGCCTCCCATCTCAGCGCTCTCTCTCACCCCAGCCCACCAGTTCCCGAGCGGGTATGCGCTCTCACCCGAGCGTCGATCTACCGTGATTGATTGGGCCCGTAGGACCGGCGGTATTCTCCTTGAAGACGACTATGACGGTGAATTCCGATACGACCGGAAGCCAGTGGGAGCCTTGCAGGGACTGGATCCTGACCATGTCGTGTACTTCGGCACAGCCAGTAAGTCGATTGCCCCGGCACTGCGCCTGGCATGGATGGTGGTCCCCGAACGCCTGATGCCAGCCGTAGCGCGAGCCAAAGGTCGAGTAGATACGGTAAGTGTTCTTGATCAGCTGATCTTCACGGAGTTTATGACGTCTGGCGCATATGACCGACATATTCGGAGTCGGAGACAGAGCTACCGGAGACGTAGAGAAGACCTTCTCAAAGCAATCGCAAAGCAGTCAATAAATGTTCAGCTCATTGGGATGGCTGCAGGCCTGCAAGCTGTCCTTACAGTGCCCGGAGGGACCGAGGCCTGGATGCTCCAAGCAGCAGCTCGTCAAGGCCTGACAGTGAGTGGTCTATCCGAATTCCGCCATCCTCAATCCGAGGGCCCTGGCCCCTGGGGAGACGGCTTGGTAGTGAACTATTCGGCCGTGTCAGACAGCATCTGGCCGAACGCCCTCCAATCACTGATGCGCGTTCTGCCCTAAAGACACCCAAAAGTGGTCCGGTTATTCAGCCCACAAATGGTACTCGAGAAGGGTCCCCTTCCGAACTAGTGTTGTTCTATGCGGAGCCCACAGCGGCTTCGTGGAAGTTAGTTCACCCTCGAGGAGTCTTCACATGTCTTTGCAGCATTCACCCTTGAAAAATGTGGGTGCCCCCCGATGGGTTCTCCCGAACGGAATGGCTCTCGGTGGCATGGCCATCGCATTTATGAGCTTGTATCTCGGAGCCGGGGCTTTGACGCCCATGCTTGTCGATTACAAGGAGCGTTTCCACTTCGCGCCAGAAATGCTCAACGTAGCATTCGCTGTTTATGCTGCTGGCTTTCTCGTCGCTGCACTTGTGTTCGGCTCACTCTCTGATTACCTTGGCCGGCGTCCAGTCCTGATCGGTGGATTGATCGTACAGCTCGCTTCTAATCTGCTGTTCCTGTACGCCGCTGATGTGAGCTGGGTGATTGCTGGCCGCATCATTCAGGGCATCGCTAGTGGGGCGGCAACTGCAGCCTTCACAGCAGCGATGGTTGAGCTTGCGCCAGAAAAATACAAGCGACTAGGAGCTGTACTTGGAAGCGTCAGCCTCACTGGAGGGCTAGCCCTTGGCTCTCTACTTACTGGCCTTGCCCTCGAGGTCACCCCCGCAGCAAGAAGCATCGTCTTCATCATTCTGATCCTCCTGACAGTTCTCGGTGGCCTCGTGGCCATCTTCTCCCGCGAAACAGGCAACCTCTGTCCCGGAGCGTTGCGTTCGATGCTCCCGCGTGTATCCGTGCCATCTAACGCCCGGGCGGAATTCCTCTCCGCAGCTCCTGCGGTGGCTGCCGTCTGGATGCTTGCAGGGCTCTCTGGAGGCCTTGCACCAAACATGGTGCGTAGCGTGTTTGGGATTGAAAGCCCATTCTGGGGAGGATTTGCTGGGTTTGTGGCACCCGCAGTGTCCACCATTGTCGGACTGGCCTTTGCCAAATACGCAGCACGACAAGCCATGATGATCGGCATTTATGCGGGCATCATTGGCGCCGCTGCAATCATTGGCGGCGTCTTCGCCGGAAGCCTGGTCCTCATGCTCGTTGGACAAGGTATCGCCGGGATCGGATTTGGGGCGTGCTTCAGTGCGGCGCTTCAGATCCTGATTCCGGTCGTTCTGCCCCACCAACGGGCAGGGATCATTGCTGCTGTTTACATCGTTGCCTACGGGGCATTCGGTCTCCCCGTCGTCATTGAAGGGCAACTCGTCGCACTCATCGGAGAGATTCCCTCAGTGGTTTGCTACACCTTGTTGACCGTCGTGCTCACCCTCATCAGCCTTATTGCCCAAATGCGCCTCCGCCAGCGGGCATAAGCCTCACATTCGCACCAACAAATCAAAGAAAGGCCAACACCATGTCCAAAGTATTCCTTGCAGGCGCCTCAGGGGTTATCGGCCAGCGACTCATTCCGCTACTCATTCATGCAGGCCACACCGTTGCCGGCATGACACGCTCCAACAACAAGGCCGAACTCCTTGCCGAGCTTGGCGCGCAGCCTGTCGTTGTGGACGTCTTCGACCGTGACGCACTCATCGCCGCAGTTGTTGACTTCGCCCCCGACATCATCCTCAACCAGCTCACTGACCTCCCGGACGACGTGAACAGAATCGCCGAGTTTGGCGACCTCAACGCGCGCATTCGCACTGAAGGTAACGGGAATATCATCGCCGCCGCTCGAGCCTCGGGAAACCCGAAGATCCTGGCACAGACAGTTGCCTGGGAACTGCCGGATGGCCCCGACGCCGAGGCCGTCAAACAACTCGAGTCCTCAGTGCTAGCCGAAGATGGAGTCGTGCTGAGTTACGGACAGTTCTACGGCCCCGGTACCTACAACCCTGAGAACATCCCCGCAGAGCCTCGCGTCCAGATCGACCGAGCGGCCCGACGCACTCTGGAAGTCCTCGACATGCTCTCCGGAGTCGTCGTCATCACCGACTAAGGAAACTGTTGAGGTTGGTCTTGGGTATCGAAAATGGCACAAGGCCGACCTCAACAGCACCCCCCCGGCAATACGCCCAACCACGAAATAGATCAAGGGTCAAAGCCAACCAGGCGGCCGCCCGCTTGCGGGCGGGAGTTCCCACCACGTCATACAATACTCATCCAAATCAGTGCAAAGTAGAGAGTATTTAGTACCATTTATTGTTGCAACAGGACCATGCGGAAACAGGTCAAAACAGCCCATAGGCAGCGTGAAATGGACGCCTGACGGGACAGTGGGGTTCATAAACGTTGATAACTGTCGATAGGTATTCAGGGTTCAGCATGCTCTGACCTGCGGCGATGGTATTCGATAGTTTTTACTTGCGGTTGTAGTGCCGACCGTTCAGTACCGGCTGTTTCGGTTCGATTCTCCAGGGTTCCCGGCTCGTTGAATGCCGCTCGCGAACGAGTCGCTGCTGCGCTTGTGCTGAATGAATCCAGCTTTGCCTGGGTCATTCAGTCGGTCGGTGGATTGGGTAGGCTCCGCGTGAAATGATCTCGTGGGCTAAATTGATCGCGCTGGTTCTGCCAGCGGTATCCCTATACGTACCGGGCGCCCCACCAGTAGAGCGAGGCCGAAAGTTTAGTGGCCCGCCGGAATCGATGGTGCGGCCCTCGGAGACAAAAGCTCCAGGAGGCTGCCCACGCTGGATGCGGAATGAACAGTGCCCGCCCGGCGTTGCACGAGACAATGTCTAAATCTGTTCAGCTATCGCTGCTCGACCGTTCTCGCACTCGGAAGGGCGAGGAGGATGCGCTGGCGCTGCACCGCACGATCGCCCGTGCGCAGCGCGCCGAGGCGGATGGCTACCACCGTTTCTGGGTCGCCGAGCATCACGGGGTTCCCGGGGTGGCGAGCGGCAGTCCCGCCGTCCTGCTGGCAGCCGTCGGTGCGGCGACCGCCAGCATCCGCATCGGGAGCGGCGGCGTTATGTTGCCCAACCACCCACCGTTTGTGGTCGCCGAGCAGTTCCTCATGCTAGAGGCGCTGTATCCGGGTCGGGTTGATCTCGGAGTCGGGCGCTCACTCGGCTTCACGGCGGGAGTGCGTCGCGCCCTGCGCACCGAGGCGGCTGCCGCCGAGCGCTTCCCCTACGACCTCGCTGAACTGCGCGACGCACTGGCCGGAACTGGGCCCATCACCGCGCGCCCGGCAGCAAGTGCGCCGCCGCCGGTGTTTGTTCTCGCAATGCAGCAAGGGCTGGAGGTCGCCGGTCAAGCCGGGTTGCCCACTGTTGTGGGCGGTTCGCTGCTGCGGAACCCGGATGCCCTGGCTCAGTACCGTGAACGGGCCGGCGACGCCGCGCACCTCATTGTCAGCGTCGACATCATGATTGCCAAGACTCGCGAGCGGGCTCGGCAGTTGCTGCTTCCCGAGGCGTGGGCGATGGTGCGTTCGCGCGAGACCGGCGAATTCGGACCGCTGGAATCTGTCGACAGTGTGCTGGCGAAACGACCGACCGCTCGTCAGCAGGAGGGGATCGATGACTGGCTCGCAAACGCGATCTACGGCGATTCGGCCACCGTGGGAGCCTGCATGGACGAGCTGATTGCTTTCACCGGTGCCGACGAGATCATGAGCAGCGCCTCAACGTTCGCCGATGCCGATCGTGACGATGCTGACGCCGCCCTGGCCGCGATCATGGCAACGCGTAGAACTCACGCTTAAGTTTCAAGTTCAGCTGCAACGAAAATGAATCCCACATTGACTGTGCCGCTGAGCATTCTGGATCTTCACCGCTGTGAATTGCAGTGATAAGTGGCGGTTTTTTGGCAGCGCTAAATGTCACCCTCGCTGACCCTCTGCTGATCATTCTAAAGGTGCAGAACGCGGCCCCCATCGGCAGACATATCAGCGTTCTGCTCCTGCCGGCTCTTGAAACGCTAGGGATTACGAGACGACTCACCGGCCGAGTGAGCGCTGCGGCGGCAATGCTCCAATTTTCGCGGAATGGTGCCGGTTCGTCAGCGGCCAGCGATTCTCGTAACCATGTCTTGCAACCGTGCGGTTGAATCGTTGTATCCACCGTGAGTTACGAGACGCATCGGAGCAGCCCATGACGCAACTGATCGGCTACGTACGCGTTTCGACGCGGCAGCAGTCCACCGACCTCCATCGGGCGGATTTCCGGGCTGCCGGCGTCCGACGAGACGACCTGTGGTCTGAATACTGAAAACGGGAAAAATCGTATGCTAGGGCAGGGATGGCGGGGCGCAGCGGCCTGAATTTGCCTGTGTCGGGCCCGGCGCTGTTGCGCCAGAGGTAGTCCCTGGTGAGGTTGATGTGTTCTCGGCCCAGTGGTGAGAGGATTGCGCAGGAGCGCGCCCTCGGATCCCGGAGCATGGCCTCCCCATGGGCGCCGCTGGTCATCGGGCTCTGGAGTCGTTCCGGGCTGGTGCAGTGCCTGTGGAGTGAAAGCACGTGCCTTGCTTGCGGCGTGTGCAAATAGCTGTTAGGCCTAGAGAAGTGTCTGAAGTCAAGGATGACGCATCATCGCGGGCACAGGCAGTGGTGAACGAAGGGAAGCTCGAAATGGCGCGCAAGAATTCTCCCCGGGTTGACGAGCCGGACAGGAATGACATTGAGGTCGGCAAGCCGAAAAGCTGGGCGGCGGGCGTGCCTGGGGTTATGCATTCGATGGGTCCGGCCCTGCGGGATATGGGCGTGGACAGGAGCCGTAAGACGCTTCTGGCAATGAACCAACGGGACGGCTTTGACTGCATGAGTTGTGCGTGGCCGGACCCCGACCACCGCTCGACTTTTGAGTTTTGTGAGAACGGGGCCAAGGCTGTCACGTGGGAAGCCACACCGATCACGGTGGACACGGACTTTTGGGCGGAACATCCGGTCAGCGAACTGCGCCAGAAGTCGGAGTACTGGCTGGGGCAACAGGGCCGACTGACCGAGCCGGTGTACAAGCCCGCCGGCGAAGACCACTACCAACCAGTCAGCTGGGAGAAGGCGTTCTCGATTCTCGGCGCGAAGCTGAACAGCCTGGCATCCCCGGATGAGGCAGTCTTCTACACCAGCGGACGTACTTCCAACGAGGCGGCCTTCGCGTACCAGCTGTTCGTGCGCGCGTTCGGCACCAACAACCTGCCGGACTGCTCCAATATGTGCCATGAGTCCACGGGCTGGGCCATGGGTCAGACCCTGGGCATCGGCAAGAGCACCATCTCCTACGATGACTTTGGCAAGTCCGAGCTGATCATCATCATGGGCCAGAACCCGGGCACCAACCATCCTCGGATGCTCACGGCCCTGGAAGAGGCCAAAAACAACGGCGCCGCGATTGTCGCCGTCAATCCGCTGCCCGAGGCTGGCCTGCGGCGTTACAAAAACCCGCAGGAGGTTAAGGGCATCGTCGGGCACGGCACCGACATTGCGAACCAGTTCATGCAAATACGCCTGGGCGGCGACATGGCGCTGCTGCAGGCGGTCTCCAAGCGGGTCCTTGAAGCGGAGGAAACTCACCCGGGAACGGTGCTGGACCGGCAATTCATCCAGGATCACTGCGAAGGGTTGGAGGAACTCAAGGCGCATCTGGCCCGGCTGGATGAAGACGCGGTGCTGGAATCCACGGGACTGGCCCGGGAGGAGATCGACGAGCTGGCCGCCCGCTACCTCAGGGCGGACCGCGTCATCATCACCTGGGCCATGGGCCTGACCCAGCAGAAGAAGGGGGTGGCCACCATAAAGGAGATCGTCAACTTGCTGCTGCTGCGCGGCAACATCGGCAAGCCCGGTGCCGGCGCGTCCCCGATCCGCGGGCACAGCAACGTCCAGGGTGATCGCACCATGGGCATCTGGGAACAGATGCCCCCGGTGTTCCTAGACGCGGTCGAGAAGGAGTTCGGCTTCGATCCGCCCCGGGAGCATGGCACCGACGCGGTCCAGACGATCCAGAAAATGCGCGACGGCGACATGAAGGTTTTCGTGGCCATGGGCGGGAACCTGGTGGCAGCCATTTCGGACACCCACGCCGCGGAGGCGGCGATGGAGAACCTGGAGATGACGGTCCAGATCTCCACCAAGCTGAACAGGTCCCACACAGTGGTGGGCCAGGAGGCCCTGATACTGCCCACCATGGGCCGAACAGAAATCGACCGGCAGGGAAGCGGAGACCAGTTCGTCTCCGTGGAGGACTCTGTCTGTGCCGTACATCCGTCCTGGGGCAAGGTGGAGCCGGTGGCCCCGAATCTGCTCTCCGAGGTCGCCATCGTCTCCCGGCTGGCCCGGGCCACATTGGGCGAGAAAGTGAGCGTGGACTGGGCAGGCTTCGAGAAGAACTACGACCTGATCCGCGAGCACATCTCGCACGTGGTGGACGGCTGCGAGAACTACAACCAGCGGATCCGCCAAGAAGGCGGCTTTGTGATGGCAAACGGCCCCCGCGACTCACGGACCTTCCATACCGCCACCGGCAACGCCATATTCACCGTCAACGACCTGGAACACGTGGAATGCCCGCCGGGACGACTGATCCTGCAAACCATGCGTTCACACGACCAGTTCAACACAACGATCTACGGCCACGACGACCGCTACCGAGGTATCAAAAAAGGCCGCCAGGTCGTCTTCGTTAACCTTGAAGACCTAGCCGAACTCGGCCTTGCCGACGGCCAGTACGTCGATATCCACGGCGAATATGCAGACAACAAAGAACGCATATTACGCAACTACCGGGTGGTGGCCTACCCCAGTGCCCGGGGCTGCGCGGCCGCATACTATCCGGAAGCGAATGTACTGGTTCCGCTGGAGTTCGTGGCGGAAGGAAGCAACACCCCGGTGCCCAAACAAGTCGTGGTCCGGCTGGAGCCAACCCGAAACGGCGAGGGAGTAGAGGGTGTGGGGACCGGGGCCACGGTCACGGTCTGACCCGGGCTGGGCAGGACCGGGGCCGGGCGATTCCAAAAGGAAAACACCCGGCCCTGGCTCCGGCCTACTGGGCGGTCTCTGTCCAGCCCCCGCCTTCGGGACCCCCTTCGTTGACTCCCTCGCACAGCTTCATGACCTTCTCTGCAGCGTTGGTCACGGCCGTCTGAGTATCTACGCCGCCGCTGGTGGCGGCCAAAGCCGCAGCGTAGCCGATATAGAAGGCGCCGATCGGGCCGGCAGACGGGCTCACCGACCGGGATGATTTCTCAGCCACCTTAAGGATCAACTGAGCGTCCGCTTCCAGGTCCAGGATCTGCAAGGCATGCAAGAGCCGGTGGCTCCAATCGTCCAAGGCACGCTTTTCATCGTCATAGTCCGTCATAGCTGCTCCTTCGGTTTCGTGAGGGATCTTCCCGCCGGTGCCAGGCCTCCCGGCGATCATTCCGCCCTCAAGGCTTAGCATCCGAAGCAGGAGTAAAACAAGGTTTGTCGGTAGTTGTTTTGTTCCATTGGTGACATCACTGTCGGTCCAGCGCGGCATGAGAGCAAGACACCACCACGACGCATCAGAACTGTGCTCGAGGCCGGACTTAGGACTCTAACCTGGGTGGTGAGGGGGTTTGGCGATACCGGGCCACCTGACCCCTCGGCGAGGTTCACTATCTGCGTGTCCAGGGGTGGGTGTTTAGCTTGTGCATGGCACGCAGCGTTCTCGAAAGGGGCGTACTTCGAGTTGGCCGATGGGGATGGGCTCGAGACAGGAGATGCAGATGCCATAGGTGCCTGCCTCGAGGCGCTGCATCGCGTCTTTGGCCTGACTGGCGTCTGCACGTGCGGCTTCAAGGAGGCCAGCCTGCATGGACCAAAGGGAAGAGAGGGTTTCACCTTCGGGATCGTGTTCATCATCGTCGGACTGGTTGCGGCGGGTACGAACCACAGCGGTGAGGTCAGCTTCGAGTTTGTGCACTCGGGCCTGTACGCGCTCTAGGTGATCGTTCAGGAGTGCTCGCTGTTGCTCGTCCTGGGTCATGGATTCATCTCCTTGATGATCTTTTGAATCTTGTTCAGAGGCTCCCGCACGGAGTGCTCGTGGCCGTTGCCGGTCGGCTGGTAGTAGACGTGGCGACGGGGTTCGTCTGGGAGATTTTGCTGACGAACCACCCCGGGAGAATCTGCCACCACATCTCCCATCCTAGGGACTTGCCCCTGCGTCTGTGCTGTTCGTACCGGATTCCCGACACGAACGAACAGCACTCAGCGGTGGGGACTTACGCGACGGCTGTGCCCCTGCGCGCAGCCACAGCCGCGAAGTCAGTTGTGCCTGCCGCGGCTTCCTTGTGCGTGCGGGAGGCCGCCGGGGTGTCCAACGCGGATGCGACCCGGTTCTCGAAGGAATGGCGGGCTGAGCGTGAGAGTGCCGGGTCGAAGAGCGCCGCGACGC
>NZ_JBQSVT010000063.1:0-16046 GCF_052376555.1 Specibacter sp. AOP5-B1-6 | reverse complement strand
TTAAAGGCTACCCGCGCACAGATTTCGACTGGCCGGTTGTCCCGGAGGCGTTCACCGATTTGCTGATTGGTTTCAAGGAGCGGTACGGCGAGAAACTGCCGCCCCTCTACATCACCGAAAATGGTGCAGCCTTCAATGTTGGTCCGGACGACGACGGCCGGGTGCCGGACGCACGCCGGATCGACTACACGGACGCCCACCTCCGCGCGTTGAAGGCAGCCATGGATGCAGGGGTCGATGTTCGCGGATACTTCCATTGGTCGCTCATGGACAACTTTGAATGGGCGGCGGGCTTCTCCCAGCGTTTTGGCCTGGTCCACATTGACTACGAAACCCAGAAACGCACACCCAAGGACTCTTACTATTGGTACCAGGAACTGATCCGGCACTGCAGGAAATAGCCGCAGAATCTTACCGGCGGCACAGCAACGCGGCCACGGCCCTTGCGGAAACCTCGTTTCGGCAGGAGGCTCGAATTGTCCCTTAGGAACATATTCACCAGGAAGCAGCACCGACCATGACCACCGAGCGCCTGAACATCAACGAGATCGACCCCCAAGCCTTCCAGCCCATGTTTGCCATGGAAAAGTACATCCACGCGGGCACCCTGGGTGAGGATTTGCTGGCTTTGGTGAAGATCAGAGCCTCCCAAATCAATGGCTGCGCTTATTGTTTGGACATGCATGCAAAGGAAGCCCGCGAAGCTGGCGTGGACAACCGCCGCCTGGATGTCCTCGCCGGCTGGCGCGAAGCGACGATCCTGTTCACTGCGCGTGAGCAGGCAGCGATCGCGCTCACCGAGGCCGTGACAATGATCAGCGCCGGCGGCGTCCCCGACGACGTTTGGGCCGCTGCCGCCGAACAGTTCCCTGGCAAGGAGATGCCACTGCTGCTCATGGCCATTTCCGCGATCAACGTCTGGAACCGGCTCGCCGTTTCAACCCACCAGTCGTTGCCCAACCTGCCGGCTGCTGTGTAATCTGCAGCTGGAGGCGCAGCTGTAAGCACAACTGCGCCTTTCTCACCCTGCGGGAGAGCCCAGGGCTCCCCTGGCCAGGCGCAGTTGGTCCTGCGCGACGACGCCGAACATGACGGGGCAATTCTTTAGCTTGCGGGACCCGTCGGGGCATTGCCCGTCGCACTCCTGGTCGGTCCCCGCCGCAGTCCGGGAGGGCGTGCGGGAGGCCACGAAAATTGGACCCGAGATTCTGCCTGTCAACGCGGCATAGGGATTGCCTCCACCGCCGATTCACGGTTCCCGCTGCTGAGCAGCACCGCCGCCAAGGTTGGCCGCCGAGGCGTGCGCAACGTCCGTTGCCACGTCCAGTGGCGGCAACAACCCGGTTATTTATGCGCCCCTCAACGATGAACGGGCCGCACTCACACCCCAATAGCTGCCTTCGCAACGCCCTAGAACTCCGATGTATGTCTCCAGGACAACTTCATAAAACCGGTAAAATTGATTATTTCACGTCTATTTTCGACGTATCCCTAGGATTCCTTCGAGTTCATTGCTACCTTGACAAGGATACATCGGATGTTTGTTTTATGGTTGGAAGCTGTTTTCCTTCGAATTAACATCGCTTTCGCCAACAATGAATAGTCAACAAGGGAGTTACATTCATGGTTTTCCCCAGTATTCGCAGCCTGGCGCAAGGTGCAGCCAGGACGAACCAGCCAAGACCTCGAGTCAATCCAAGACGAGGGGCGACGCTGGCCGGACTTGCCACGCTGGGACTTGTCGGCGCGCTGATTGTGCCCGCTATTGCCGCACAAGCAGCCACTACCGACTCACTGGATGTAGCTTTCAATGGCTCACTCGTGGGCACCGATGCCTACACCACCACAGGCGACGAGGTCATGCACGGTGTTCTCAAGCGAGTGGCTGGCGGCGAAGAACAAGTCCCCATGTCAGGTGTTAAGCTCGCTGGCGGCACTCAGGGCATCAGCTACTCGCCTACCGATATGACCACGGGAACCGACAAAGCAGACCAGGGATTCCTGGGTGAAGTGAAGTTCACGCCGACCGGCGCTGCCGAGATGTCCACCATTTTCTCGGCCGGCGGCAACTTCTACATCCGTGCCCAGAACGACGAGTTGCGCTACGGCTTCGATTCGAACCCCGGAACCAAGTGGACCTCGAACACGAATAGTGTTGGCTACCCGGCGCTAAACAAGGAACATGTGGTCTCCTTCCACTACCTTCCCACCGTGTCAGGTGCAACGCTCAGCGTCATGCTCGACGGCGAGGTCCTGCCAGCAGTGACTAGCGCCGCCCCGGCCACGAACGCCCCTACACTGGGCGCGACCTTTGGCTTTGGCTACGAAGTCAACGCCCAAGGATCCACCCGCGGCTTCACCGGCGTGCTGCACGCAATCCGCCTGGCCAAGGCCGCGGAAGCGTTCAGTGACTCAGACTTTGAGTTTCAGCCCAAACCTGCATCCATAGACTTGCTGGATGTCAGCTACGACGGCACATTCACAGGCAACGGCTATACGTCAGCCGGCAACGACGTCGTCGACGGCAAGCTCGAGCGCCGCGCGGGAACCGAGTCTGTTGCCGACGGCCAGATTAACTTAGTCACGCCCACCGAAGGAATCGATTTCACCGCCGCGACATTCCCGCTTGGCAACACCACCGTGAACACAGGTTTTGTGGCCGAGGCCGTATTCACCCCGTTGGCCGCGCAGGCAGGCCAAGGCACACTGATCGCAGTGGGTGGCAACCTCTTTGCCCGATACACCCAAAATGGCAGTGCCTTCGAGTACGGGTTCAGCTCCAACGCCAGCGGCTCCTGGAAAAACTTCAGCCAAGTCATCCCGCTTCCGGAATTGAACAAACCGCACACCTTCTCCATGGTGTACGTTCCCGCGAGCGACGGAACCGCCCAGCTTATAGCCGGCATGGACGGACGCTTGCTGGAATCAGTCACAGGTGCCCAGGCAGTCAAAAACCCGAATGCCCTCACCACGGCCAGCTTCGGTGCAGAGATTGAGCCCGCCGCAAGCAACCGCGCATTCAAGGGATCGCTGGACAAAACACGCTTTGCCGCGCTGGCGGACGGATATCACGCGTCGGCAATCAAGTACCAAGAGCTGGACGCCGGCGAGCCCGAGGTTTGTGAACCACTCCTGGTCGACCCAGCCAACTACATCTCCGTCAGCACGGGTGACTGCGAAGCCAACATTCTGGCCAAGTCGGCATTGGTCCGCCCGACAGAGGCACAGCTGGAATGGCAGGAAGCCCGTCAAACGGCTTTCCTCCACTTTGGCATCAACACCTTCTACGATCAGGAATGGGGCCACGGCACCGAAGATCCTGCCCGGTTCAACCCGACCGACTTTGACGCCGACAGCTGGGTGAAGACCCTGCGGGACAACGGATTCCGTTACGCAGTTTTGACAGTCAAACACCACGACGGCTTCATGTCCTACCCCTCCCGCTACACCGATTACACGGTGGCCTCATCGCCGTGGAAAGACGGCAAGGGCGATGTAGTGAAGGAATTCACCGATGCAGCACATAAATACGGCATGAAGGTTGGCCTGTACATGTCCCCGGCAGATTCCAACCAGGAAGTTGACGGTGTCTTCGGCAACGGCAGCACCAAGAGCGAACGCACCATCCCCACCCTGGTTGGGGGCGATGACCGGGCGGGCAAGGATCTCCCCCAGTTCACTTACGAGGCCACCGATTATGGCGCATTCTTCCTCAACACCCTGTACGAGATCCTGACGCAATACGGACAGGTCGACGAGGTCTGGTTTGACGGCGCCCAAGGCAACACTGGCAAGCAGGAATTCTACGACTACCCTGCCTTCTACGACATGATTTCCCAGTTGCAGCCGAACGCACTGGTCGCCGTGGGCGGCAACGACATCAAATGGATCGGCAACGAACAGGGCACAGCCCGCGACAATGAATGGGGTGTGCTGCCCATCGCCAGACCCGCAGACGGCGGCAAAATCAGTCCCGTCAATCCTGATACCAATGCGAACCTTGGCTCGACCGATTCGATGCTCACGGCTGTCAAGAACGGCGGCGCCAACAACCTTCACTGGTGGCCGGGTGAAGCCGACATGAAACTGACTGGTGGCTGGTTTGCCCACCCCAACGACGTTCCCAAGAGTCCGGATGCGATGCTGGCCAAATACCACGAATCGGCAGGGCGCAATGCGGTGTTGCTGCTCAATGTTCCACCCACCACAACGGGCAAGTTCGCACCGGCATCCAGCGCAGCGCTGGAAGGCTTCACAGCTGAGCGGGCCAAGGCATTCTCCAGCGACCACGCTTTGGGCCTGCCGGTAACCATCAAGGGTGAGGCGTCGACTCTGCTCACCGATGGCAACTTCCGCTCCTCTGCACAGCAAGGCTTGGCTTCCGGCGAAACCCTTGAAATCAATCTGGGCTCCGCCAGGGCCATTGACCGGATCGCTTTGTCCGAAGATGTGTTGAACCACGGACAGAATGTGGACGGGTTCCTAGTTGAAGCCAAGGTCAACGGAGCCTGGACCAAGATAACTGAAGCCGGCACAGTGGGCGTGCTGCGGATCCAGAAGTTCGCCACAGTCACTGCCCAAGAATTCCGCGTCACGGTGAAGGGGGCCCGCACACCGGCGCACTTCGCGAACATTTCCATGTACGGGACCTTGGCAGCGGCTCCTGCTCCGCTGATGGATCTCTACGTTGATTGTCAGGCTCCTGTTGCCGGCATTGGCACCGAGTCTCGTCCGTTCAACTCCATGGAACAGTTCCGCCAAACGGAACTTGCGCCCAGCTCCACCATCCATTTCAAGAACGGTACCGATTGCGCTGCCTCTGACACCCCGTTCTGGGGCTACGGAACCACTGATGCACCCCTCACCGTCACCTCCTACGGCGAAGGCGTGCCCGCCCTCATCGGCGGAAAATCCTTGGCAGAGACCTTCGCTTCGCGGGCCGACCAGGGATGGGTGGTTGCCGCTGGTGTGGAACCTGCAGCGCCCGCCGTCGTACTGGAAGGGGGCACCGCGACTGCAGGTGAATCCACCACCGTTACCTTGACCGGGTTTGCCGCAAAGCAGGAAGCCACTGTTGAACTGCGTCCTGGCGCAGTGCACTTAGGCAAGGCCACCACCGACGCCCAGGGTGCGGCCACACTCCGTGTGACCATTCCAGTCGACACAGCCGCAGGGACCTTCACCGTAGTGGCCACGCAGGGAGAAAAGTCGGCGTCTGCAGAGCTGATGGTCAAATCAGTCGAGGCGACCACGCCCCCGACCACTGATCCACCCACCGTAGAACCCACAACCGGACCGACCGAGGTTCCCACACATGAACCAACCACTGCACCCACTGCGGCTCCCACGGTAGAACCAACCACTGCACCCACTGCGGCTCCCACGGTAGAACCAACCACCGAACCCACGTCGGCGCCCGCAGGTCCCGTGGGCGAAGGACCCTCGGGATCCTTGAGTGCGACAACGCTGCCTGCCGGTGCAGAGCTGATTATTTCCGGCAAGAACTTCAAGCCGGGAACCAGTGCCACCTTTTCCTTACATTCGGATCCTATTGTTCTCGGCAGCTCAGCAGTGGCAACGGACGGTACGGTCACCTTGGCCACCAAGGTGCCGGCAAACGTTCCCGCCGGAGCACACACGGTCGTCATCAAGGGCGCGGACGCCGCAGGTGAGGCGGCTGAAGTCAGTATTGCCTTGACTGTAACGGCCGCTGGCGGTTCCACAGCGACTGTGCCGTCTGCATCGGCAACGGATGCCGCCAGCAACCCGGTGGCCGGCAAGGACACGAATGGTCTGGCGAACACCGGCTCAGCCTCAACGACAGGCTTCTTGTTGGGGCTGGCGTTGCTGGTCGCTGGAGCAGCATCGGTGGGCCTGGTTCGTCGCCGAGGCGCACGCGGCTAAGCACACCAGTCATTATTGGAAGACCAGCCGTGCCCGATACACCTGGTGTATCGGGCACGGCTGGTGTCGGACCATCGATCAGGGCGCCACCACTCTTGGCACCGTCCGAACTCGATGTGATTGCATCGCGGACGGGAGCGTTCCCCAACGCCGAGATGGGTGCCGAACTGGACCTTGCTGAAACCAGCGCAATAACCCATCTGCATCGGGTCCTGGTGAGGCTTCGATTGCACGACATGGTACCGGCAGGAAATATTTGGCCCCCGAAAGCGAGCTTCAACGGCAGCTGGGGTCGCATCCAGAGCGGTGACGCGACACAGGTATAGCCTGTACCCATGGCGACAGTGTTTGATGAGAATTTCTGGGATGAACGCTACGGCTCCGGCGGTGCCGTTTGGAGCGGCCAACCGAATCCGCAGCTGGTTTCCGAAGCGTCGTGGCTGGATTCCACTGACCCATCGGTGCCAAAGACAGCCCTCGACATTGGCTGTGGTGAAGGTGCCGACTCAGTGTGGCTGGCCCGGCGCGGCTGGCAGGTGACTGCCGTGGATTTTTCACGCGTCGCCCTGCAACGGGCCAAGGACCATGCTGCGGCCCAGGAGCTGGCAGGATCCATCGAGTGGGAACACCGCGACCTGCTGGTGTGGACTCCCCCGGCCTCCGCCTTCGGCCTTGTTACGGCCCAGTTCATGCACCTGCCACAGCAGGACCGTGATCCCCTGTTCACCCGCCTTGCTGCCGCGGTTGCCACAGGCGGGTCGCTGCTTATCGTGGGGCATTCGGCGTCGGACGCTGCTGCCGGAGCCCGCAGGCCCGATGCTCCCGGCTTGTTTTTCACGGCTCTTGGCGTGGCTGCCATGCTGGAGCCGGAGCTGTGGAAGATAGAGGTTGCCGAGTCCCGCCCGAGGAGGACGAAGGGAAACGACGGCGAATCCATCACCATCAGCGACGAGGTGGTCCGGGCCGTGAGGCTGGGCTAGAAAAGCCCAATGTCTCAGCATCTCCGATTCGCCCTGCGGCTTGGATGACGTCCGGAGGCGTCCCCTGGCAGCGGCGGGGCCGTGGAAATGTAGTGGTGGCCGGTCGGGGTGCTGAGTTCGGTGCTGGGCTGGACGTTTTCGGGCCCGGTACTCCGTTCAAAGGACCAGCCGGGAGCTTCCTTGGCCTGGTTGCAAGAAGTGCAGAGGCCCTGCCCGTTCTCGATCGTGGTGAGGCCGCCTGCTGCATACGCCTTGACGTGGTCGTACTCCCTGATGGGTGCATCGCAGTACGGTGTCTGACAGCGTTGGTCCTGCAGCCGCAGGAATTCCTTCATGCCCTCCGGGAAGAGCCGCGACCGGGAATCCATGGCCAGCAGTGCATTGCTTTCCGGATGGGTGAAGAGCCGCTTGAGCCACACCCGGGGAGAAAATCCACTGCCGCCGCCATCGCCCAGAACCATTGCCCGGGCGATGGGTGCCGGAATCGGATCGTATCCGACCAAAACAGCCGGATCCTTGGCGCTGCCAAAAAGTGATCTGTCGGTCATGACCAGTTCCAAGGCAATGTCGGGTTCAGTGACCGAGGTGCACCACGGCTCGCGGATTGCTCCGGCCGCTTGTGTCCAAGATGTTCCAGCGCCCGTTCCAGCGCCCGTTTCGGCGCCTGATCCGGCCCCGGGCTGGGTGTCGCTGCCTGTCGGCATGCCCCGATGGTCACTGATGGTGCCGGCGCCCTCGTCGCACGGAGCATGCCGGATCAGCCGGTGCATCAGCGCGTCGGCCATCACCTGGCCTTTGCCGCGTTCGTCCCCGGCCGCTTTGGCGCTGTCGGCCACCCTGGTCAGCGTGGCCAGGATGCGCACCCCCTGCTTGAGCGGGATCAGCGCCGTCAAAAATGTCATGCCGTCCGCGGCCGGCCGCAGGGAGACGTAGCGGTCGCCAACAGCCTTCTCATGCCGTTCAACGAACGCTTCAGGCTCGAGTCTGTAAGCTTCTTTCCTGGCAGCGGCCACCAGCTCCCTGGTGCCCAAAAGTGCGACGGCGGCCGGGTCGCCACAGATCAGTTGGTCCACGCGTGCACGGTTTTCCAGCGAAAGAAACACCGTCTCCTTGGCGACCAAGCCTGCCCGATATTCACTGATTTGTCCCAAGGTGAAGGCATTCATGGTGTGGGGCATTTCCCGCACCAGCACCTCGGCCAGTTCGCTCAGCTGCCGTCCGCGATGCGGGGATTCCCGCCGGGCCAGTGCCACTTGTTGTGCGAGACCGGCACCCAGCCTCTGGCGTGAGACTCCAGCCCGTGCCTGGCTGAGCCGCTGCTGGGCAACGAACAATGTTTGCGCATGGGCCTGGGTAGCGGCGATCGCGTTCTTGGCTTCCTCCAGGCATGCAATAACGTCTATCAACGCTGAACCTGAGATCTGGTCAACCGCCGCGGCATCAAATCCGTTGCCCGTGGCCGTTCCACCGAGTCTCGTGATGACATCCGTGGCCAATGCCGCACGGGATTCGGCCTTCGTTGCTGCTGACTTTGCCGTGGCCACCTGGCCGGTTAAATGTGCCAGCGCTTGTGCGGTGCGCCCCTCACGGATGGCCTGTTCCACCAAGCTGGCGGCGTCGTCCGCCTTGGTCTCCGCCTGAAGTGCATACTCGTGGGCCAGCGCGGCGTCAAGCTGCGCCAAAAGCGCAGGTTCAAAGAACTGGTCGCAGCCCTCCAGAACGGCCGTCCCCAAGCCAAGAAGTGCGTCGCACGTCTGCGACGACCAGGTGGCACAGCCAACGCTTTCCGGTCGTGGAGTGGTTGCCGGAGTGCTGTGGCGGACCGAGCCAGTCGTGGCGCGGCTGTCGCGCCCCGAGTCGGTCGTGGGAGAGCCGGCGCCGCCCGGCCGGTGGGCACCGGCTTCTGCCAGACGCCCGGCAGCATCATCGGTGTTGCCGTGGAGCCAATCCGGTGCAGCCATCCCGTTCACCTGCCTGAAAATAAGGTTTCAGCCTGTGCAACCCTTGCGGAATATTCCTTCAGGTCCCGTTGTATCCTCTGCTACTTCGATTCTATGGAGTGCCACTGACATTCTGGAAGGAAGAGGGCGTCAATCCGGCAAATCTGTGGACAGCGTCGGACCCACGTGCACCTGTGGAGGAATGAGCCACGAAAAAAGGGCCAAAAACACCCACATCAAGCGAGTGCCGGCAAAAGTCAGGCCGTTACGACAGCTGCATCTTGAACCCGGCGTGGGATTGGGTGAACCCCAACCGCTCGTAAAAACGGTGGGCGTCCCCACGGCTGTTGTCGCTGGTCAACTGCACCAATGCAGCACCCCGGCGACGGCCCTCGGCAACGGCCCACGAAATCATGGCGCTGCCCAGGCCCAGCCCCCGCAACTCCTCATCCACCCGGACCGCCTCAATCTGCAGCCGGGTTGCCCCGCTGCGCGCCAGTCCCGGCAGGAACGTCAGCTGCATGGTCGCCACCACCACCCCGGCCGCATCATCGACCACGCACAGCAAATGCGCCGCGTCTGCATCGATCGCGCGAAACGCCGCAAGATACGGCCCACGCCGCTCCGGAGCCGCGGATTCAACGGCGGCCCGGAGCTGGTCCCGGGCAATCAGCTCCACTATGGGGCCGACGTCGGACTCAACGGCCTTGCGCAGCCGGAAGCTCTGGCCTGCGAGCGCGAAGCTTGTCAGTGACATTCCTGGATCCCTTCAATTTCATGCCGGCAATGATGGAAGCCAACACCACGACAATACCCACAAGCTGCCACGGGCCCAGGGACTGGCCGGCCACGACCCACCCCAGGACAATCGCCACCACCGGGCTGAGCAGGCCCAAGAATGCCGCCGCACCCGCAGGCAGCCGGGACAGCCCCCGGAACCAGCAAAAGTAGGCCACTGCCGTGCCCATGAGCGACAAATACAGGTAGCCAAGAATGTTCGGCGTCGTCAACGGAACGGCAGGCAGGCCTTCAAACACGAACAGCAGGACTGCCAGAGAGGCCCCGCCTGCCACCAGCTGCCAGGCGGTGGTGGCCAGCGGAGACTCCGGCCCGCCCGAACGGGAAGGCGGTTGGCCCCACTTCTTGGCCAGCACGGTTCCGGCCGCCATGGACAGTGTGCCACCGGCCGCCGCCGCAAGCCCCACAGCATCGAGCCGGGCCTGGGACTGCAGCACAATCAAGGCCACGCCAAACACTCCCGCCATTCCGGAGAGCAACCGGGTCGGTGTCAATTTCTCCTGCAACACCCGGCTCGCCAATAAGGCAACCAACAAGGGCTGAATGCCGCCAACAATCGCGGCCACTCCCCCGGGCAGCCGGTAGGCCGCCACGAACAACAGGGCAAAGAAGGCGCCAATGTTCAGCATCCCCAGCACCCACGACTTCCACCACCAGGACCCCTGCGGCAGCCGTCGGGAAAGCGCCAGCAGCAACAGCCCGGCCGGCAGCGCACGCAGCACCGCCGACAGAAGCGGACGCCCCTCCGGCAGAAACAGCGTCGTGGTCAGATAAGTGGATCCCCAAAGCATGGGGGCAAGGGCCGTCACGAGGATCAGCATCAAATTTTTACTAAGCACTTAGCTAATGTAACTCAGTGCTTAGCAAATTGCTAGAGTGGTTCCATGCCGGACCAACTAGAACGCATACTCGCCCAGTGGCACGCTGAAAAACCGCATCTGGATGTTTCACCCATGGCCGTCATCGGCCGCCTCAGCCGCGCTTCGTCAGCCGTCGACACCCGGCTCGCAGCCACCTTCGCAAAACACGGACTGGATGCGTCCACCTTCGACGCACTGGCCACCCTCCTGCGCAGCGGGCCGCCCTACACGCTTGCCCCGGCCGCGCTGGCCCGGGACGCCATGATTTCCACCAGTGCCGTGGCCCAACGCTTGAACAAGCTCGAAAGTCGCGGCCTGGTTACCAGAACAGCAAATCCGGACGACGGCCGCGGCACCTTGGTCGGGTTGACCCCTTTGGGGAAGACGCTGGTCGAGGCAACCCTGCCGGACCATCTGGCCACAGAACATGCCATCGCCGGCGTTCTGACCGCCTCGGAGCAGGCCCAGCTGGCCGCCCTTCTGCAAAAACTTACAGACGCGGCACTTTAATCTTTCGCCGCCCAACAGCACAGGACCGGACGGGGCGGAGCCAGTGGACTCCGCCGTGCGAGCTGGCAGCAAATGGATCCGTGAAAGACTCTCTCCCATGACCAAATTGATTGCTGCGCTTGCCATTCTTGCGGCTCTGGCCTGGGCTGTCACTGCAGCAGCGTCATGGATTGCCAAAAAGAAGGCACCGCTGGCGATTGCCGCAGGCAAGGCCTCAATCCATGCCACACCGGCCGAGCAGGAAAAGTCCATGCTGAGGGCCCAATGGCGCACAGTGGCGGCATTCGTGTTTGCCGCCATCATGTTCGCCGCCTTGTTCAGGATCTCGATCGGCTTGTCCGGGCAGGCGGGTCTGCCCATCGCCATGACGACCGGCCTGTCCGCCAGCGGCGGCCTGCTCCTGTTCACGGCCCTGCCCGCCGCCAAACTCGCCACACCCGGCCCGGCCGCCAAGAGCCCGGTCCTGCCGCGGCGCGCGTTCATCGTCCCGGCCGCAACCCTTGCAGTCTTCACCGCCTTCGTCATTTCCACTGAACTGGCACCGGACTTCAACGCAGTGAAGACCGACGGCGTGCCCCTCCTCCTCGTGGCCGTGGCCTTCGCCGGTTCCGCCCTTCTTGTCCTGCACCGCCTGGCCACCACAGCCATGCTTGCGGATCCCCGCATGGCCGCACTGGACCTCCGTTGGCGTGAAATCTCGGCCCGGAACGTGCTGAACTTCGCCAGCGGCGCACTGCTGGCCGCCCTGGGCACGGCGGCCATCCTGGCAGCCCTGGCGCTGAATGCCGTGCCGGCAAACGCCGCAGCATCAGCGTCCCCCCACTGGGCCACCGCCTGCGCCGCCGGAGGGGCCGCAGCGGCCCTGGCCGGCGTCGTGCTTCTGGCACTGGCCGCCAAAGGCGCCCTCACGATCCGCACGCGTGCCCGCGAAGAGGCCCCGGCGCCCATAACCGCATAAACTGGACGGCACCATGACTTTCACTATCTCCTACCCCGCCGCGCTGCCCGTCTCGGAGCGCCGCGAGGACATCATGGCTGCCATCGCCGCCAACCAGGTCACCATCATCGCCGGTGAAACTGGCTCCGGAAAGACCACCCAGATCCCGAAAATGTGCCTGGAACTGGGCTTGGCCGAGAAGGGCTTGATCGGCCACACACAGCCGCGCCGCCTCGCCGCCCGCACCGTGGCCGAACGCATCGCCAGCGAAATGGGTGTCGACATCGGTGAAGAGGTGGGCTTCCAGGTCCGCTTCACCGGCCATGTGGGCCCGAAAACCAAGATCAAGCTCATGACCGACGGCATCCTGCTGGCGGAAATCCAGCGCGACCGCCTGCTGCGCAAATACTCCGCCATCATCATCGACGAAGCCCACGAACGCTCGCTGAACATCGACTTCATCCTCGGCTACCTGCGCCAAATCCTGCCCCAGCGCCCGGACCTGAAAATCATCATCACCTCGGCCACGATCGACCCCGAGCGCTTCGCCACGCACTTCGCCGCCCCCGAAGGCCCGGCACCAATCATCGAGGTCTCCGGGCGCACCTTCCCCGTGGACATCCGCTACCGCCCCCTGAGCGGCCCGGCTTCCGGGGAGGACACCGCGGGCACGGACGACGACGAGATTGGCTCGGGCGCGGACCGGAACCGACACGGTGGGAACCGGGAGGACGGGGGCAACAGCGAGGAGGACCGGGACCCCCTCGATGCCGTCTGCGACGCCGTGGACGAACTGTCGAAGGAAGCTCCCGGGGACATCTTGATCTTTTTCTCCGGCGAGCGTGAAATTCGGGACGCCGCCGACGCGCTGCACGGCCGTGTTAAAACAAATCCACGGCTGCGCAATGCCGAGATCCTGCCGCTGTTCGCCCGCCTGTCGCTGGCGGAGCAGCACGCCGTGTTCACGCCCGGCAGCCGCAAACGCATTGTGCTGGCCACCAACGTCGCCGAAACGTCGCTGACGGTGCCCGGCATCAAATACGTCATCGACACCGGCACCGCCCGCATCTCCCGGTATTCGCACCGCACCAAGGTCCAGCGCCTGCCCATTGAGCGCGTCTCGCAGGCTTCGGCCAACCAGCGCTCGGGGCGTTGCGGGCGCGTGTCCGACGGCATCTGCATCCGGCTGTACTCCGAGGAGGACTACAACGCCCGCAGCGAGTTCACCGACCCGGAAATCCTGCGCACCAACCTTGCCGCCGTCATCCTGCAGATGACGGCCATGGGTGTGGCCAAGGGACCCAAGGACGTGGAGAAGTTCCCGTTTGTCCAGCCGCCGGACTCCAGGGCGATCACCGACGGTGTGACCCTGCTGCGCGAGCTGGGCGCGGTGAACACCCAAGGCGGGATCACCGGCGTCGGCCGCCAACTCTCCCAACTCCCGGTGGATCCGCGGCTGGGACGCATGATCGTGGAGGCCGCCAAGCGCGGCGTCGCCGCCGAGGTCATGGTGCTCGCCGCCGCGCTCACCATCCAGGATCCACGCGAACGGCCCACCGACAAGCAGCAGCTGGCCACCGAGAAACACAAGCGCTTTCAGGACGAAAACTCCGATTTCACCGGCTTCCTGAACCTGTGGCGGTACATCAAGGACAAGCAGAAGGAACTGTCCTCCAGCGCGTTCCGCCGCTTGTGCAAGGCCGAATTCATCAATTATTTGCGCGTGCGCGAGTGGCAGGATTTGTTCACGCAGCTCAAGCAAATGGCAAAGCCGCTGGACATCAAGGTCTCCGGAAACGACATTGATCCGGTGGCCAACCACGACGCCATCCACATGTCCCTGCTGACCGGTCTGCTCAGCCACATTGGCCTGTACGACCAGCGCAAACGTGAGTACGCCGGCGCCCGCGGCACCAAGTTCATGGTGTTCCCGGGCTCGGCGCTGTTCAAGAAGTCGCCCGATTGGGTCATGGCCGCCGAGCTCGTGGAAACCTCCCGGCTGTGGGCCCGCGTGGCCGCCAAGTTTGACCCGCTGTGGGCCGAACAGGTGGCCCCGGACCTGGTCAAGCGCACGTACAGCGAACCGCACTGGTCCAAAAAAATGGGCTCCGTCATGGCCCACGAAAAGGTCACCCTCTACGGCGTCCCCATCGTGCCCGACCGCCGCGTCCACTATGGGCGCATCGACCCCGAGCTCAGCCGCGAAATGTTCATCCAGCATGCCCTGGTCGAGGGCGATTGGCACACGAACCACAAGTTCTTCCACCGCAACCAGGCCCTGCTGGCCGAGGTGGAGGAAATGGAAACCCGCATGCGCCGCCGCGACCTGCGCGTGGACGACGAGACGCTCTTTGAGTTTTACGACGAGCGTGTGGGCGGCGAGGTGGTGTCCGAGCGGCACTTCGACAAGTGGTGGAAGGACGCCCGCCACAAGGACGCCGCGCTGCTGGACTTTGACGCCCATGTGGTCATGGCCGAGGAGCCGGAGCTCGACGAGGCGGCGTTCCCCAAGATCTGGACCCAGGGCGAGTTTGAGCTGCCGCTGTCCTACGAGTTCCATCCCACGGCGCCGGGCTCCGTTCCCAACCCGTCCGACGGCGTGACGGTGCAGGTGCCGCTGTTGTTCCTGAACCAGTTGCCGGAAGCCCCTTTCCGGTGGCAGATCCCCGGGCTGCGGGCCGAGCTGGTGACGGCGTTGATCAAGTCGCTGCCCAAGGCGGTGCGGAAAAACTTCATTCCGGCCCCGGATGTGGCACGGCAGGGCGCTGCAGCGCTGGCCGCCGACTTTGACCCGGGCGTTGACGTGCTGGAACCGTCGCTTGAACTGGCACTGCGCCGGATCAAGGGCCACGTCATCCCGCCGGGCTCCTGGAACTGGGACGCTGTGCCCAGCCATCTGCGCATGACGTTCTCCGTCGTGGACAAGAACGGCAGGATCCTGGAGGAGGGCCAGGACCTTTCCGCCCTGCAGTCCCAACTTGCCGGTGCCACCCGGCGGGCCATTGCCGAATCCCTCGGTGCAACGCCGAAGACAACCCAGGCCGGTCGGACCCCGCTGGCAGCACCTGCCAAAAACGGCAAAAACGCGTCGGCCAACGGAACCACGGCGGCCGGTGGGGCAGCAGCAGCTGGTTCGCGGCCGGCGTCGAACATTAACAGCGGCGGCAGCAACACCGACGGGATTGCCGAACGATCCGGGATCACCACGTGGGACATGGGCACGCTGCCGCGCGAGGTCAAGCGCCTCGTGGCGGGGCACACGGTGACCGGCTATCCGGCGCTCGTGGACGAGGGCACGACGGCGGGGATCCGCGTTTTCCAGCGCCAGGACACGCAGGATTCCGCCATGCGTGGCGGTGTCATCCGGCTGCTGGCCCTGCGCGTGCCGTCGCCCGACAGGTACGTTTTGGACCACCTGAGCAACACCGAAAAGCTGACGTTCAGCCAAAATCCGCACGGCAGTGTCACCGAGTTGATTGCCGATTGCACGCTGGCGACCATCGACAAGCTCACCCCGGCCGCATTGCCGTGGGCCGAGCAGGAATTCAACGCCCTGTATGAAATGGTCAGGGCGGAACTCATTGACACGGTGTTTTCCGTGACGGCCGTCGTCGAACGTGTCCTGGCGTCCAATCTGCGCATTCAAAAAGCGCTCCGGACCACCACCAGCCTGCCGCTGATCAGCGCGTTGAACGACGTCAAGCAGCAGCTGGAACTGCTGGTCTACCCCGGATTCGTGGCGCAGACCGGCTTTGCCCAGCTCAGCCAGCTGCCGCGCTACCTGACGGCCATTGAACGCCGGCTGGAAAAACTGCCGTCCAATGTGGCCCGCGACGGACAGTCAATGGCGGCGGTGCAGCGTCTGGAAGACGAGTACGACGACGCCCTGGCGGCCCTGCTGCCCGGGCAGCGGTCCACGGCGGGGCTCGAACATGTCCGCTGGATGATCGAGGAGCTGCGGGTCAGCTTGTTTGCCGTGGAACTGGGCACGGCCTATTCGGTCTCGGAAAAGCGGATTCGGGTGGCGTTGGCGAAGGCCATGGCCTAGCCCCTTACGAAATCTGTGTGGCAGTTGTTGGACATCCAACAACGGCCACACAGATCTTAGGGGGCGGTG
>NZ_JBQSVT010000062.1:0-16227 GCF_052376555.1 Specibacter sp. AOP5-B1-6 | reverse complement strand
GAGCTGTCGACCGCCGACCTGCGCCGGGCCGTGGTCATGGTGACGCAGGAGGCGTTCCTGTTCAGCGGCACCGTTGCCGGGAACATTGCGCTGGGGCGGCCGGGAGCCTCCCGGGCCGAAATTGAGGCGGCCACCCGGGACGTGGGAGCTGATGAATTCATCCGCTCCCTGCCGGACGGCTATGACACGGATGTGAACAAGCGCGGCGGGCGGGTCTCCGCCGGCCAGCGGCAGTTGATCTCCTTTGCCCGGGCGTTCCTGGCAAACCCGGCGGTGTTGATCCTGGACGAGGCCACCTCCTCTCTGGACATCCCCTCCGAACGACTCGTGCAAAACGGTTTAACCAGGTTGCTCGGCGCGGGCGGGCCGGGCGGTTCAGGCGCACGGACCGCGGATTCCTCCGGTGCGGCTCCCGCCGTCGGCCGTACGGCGGTGATCATCGCCCACAGGCTGTCCACCGTCGCCATCGCGGACAGGGTTCTGGTGGTGCACGATGGGCGCATCGTGGAGGACGGGTCTCCGGCGGAGCTCATTGCGGCGGGCGGCCGTTTTGCCGGTCTGCACGGAGCCTGGCAGGACTCACTGGTTTAGATCATTGCGCTCATCAGTTCCCGGTGCAAGGCATGTCAAATTCGCTGTAGAGGCAGAAAGTGATTCTAGGCAGGCCGGCGTGACCATTTTCGGTGCAGCGCCGCAGGTGCGTGCCACGGCATGAGCTGTGGAAACGCACCTTTCAGCCCTGCCGCCACGTGGTTCCAGCTGTGGCGGCAGGACCGAAATCCGGCCTGCATGGAGCCCTGCCGGATCTGAATGTGCGTGTTCGCGGCCCGCGTTTAGCATCAGGCTCTGCAGCTCAGAGAGCGTCGAAGGTGAACAGCCGGCGCACCACGAGACCGTCGGCGAGGGCGTCCAAGCTTTCGTTTATCTCTGTCAGCGGGCGCGTGTCGGTGTGCAGCAGCTCAATGGGCAGGCGCCCGTCCCGCCACATCTGGATGTAGGCGGGGATGTCGCGGGAGGGGTCTGCGTCGCCCATGTAGGAACCAATCAGCCGCTTGCCGGTGCCGGCAAATTGCAGCGCCTGCACGTTCAGCATTTGGTCCGGATGCGGCAGCCCCACCGAGACGAGGGCCCCGCCGCGATCCAGCAGGCCAAAACAGGCTTCCATGACCTTTGCGCTGCCGACGGCCTCGATGGCCACGTCCACACCGAAGCCGGTGTGCCGGGAGACGAGTTCGGCGGCCACTTCCGGGGACCCGGCGAAGTGGGCGCCGCACCGCAGCGCGAGTGCCTGCTTCTCCGGCAGCGGGTCAATGGCGATGACGGTCGTGTACGGAATTTGCACCGCAGCCATGACGGCGGCAAGGCCCACGGCGCCCATGCCAAACACAATCACGGACTGCCCCGCAGCGACCTTGGCGGAGTGGATGACCGCGCCAATGCCGGTGAGGGCGGCGCAACCAAACATGGCAGCGACATCCAACGGGACGTCGTCGTCAATCACCACAACGGATTCCCGGGCCACGACCGCATACTCCGAGAACGCGGACACGCCCAAATGATGGTTGATCCGCTCCCCCGACTGCGAGCGCAGGACAGCCTCGCCGTGCAGGAGGTCGCCGCTGCCGTTGGCCTCGGCGCCGCGATGGCACAGTGCCGGCCGCCCGCTGGCGCACGCCTTGCAACTGCCACAACTGGGGACGAACACCAGGACCACGCGGTCGCCGGTCTGCACGCCGTCCACCCCGGGCCCGACGCCGGCCACGGTTCCGCTGGCCTCGTGCCCCAGGGCCATGGGCAGCGGGCGGATGCGGGAGCCGTTGATGACGGAGAGGTCGGAGTGGCACAGGCTGGCGCGTTCGATCTTGACCAGCACCTCGCCGGCCCGCGGCACCGGGACGGGCAGCCGTTCCAGAGTCAGCGGCGCGCTGTCCGCGTAGGGCCGGCCGGCGTTGGCGGTGCGGAGAATGGCGCTGGTCATCAAAGCGGTGTCAGTCATCCGTCGATCCTTCGTAAGTTTCGATGCGGCGGGAGGCCAGCTTGGGAATGATCCGGCCCACGCCGATGGTTTTGAAGTGATCATACTCGCGGTGCGCGGGCAGTTCAGCCGCGGCCGATGAACGGCATGCCGGCCGCCGTGATCACGAGGGAGCCGATGTTGGCCGAGGCGGGCAGTTCCGCCATCATCAGCACGGTGCGGGCGGCGTCCGCCACGGGGAATGTTGGTTCGACCAGGCGCCGCCCGTCGGCCTGCAGCGCCCCGGTGGCGACGTCGAGGGTGGCCATGATGTCCGTGGCGGTGTTGCCGATGTCGATCTGGCCGCAGCTGATGCCGAAGGCTCGCCCGTCGAGGTCGATGGACTTCGTCAGCCCCGTGATCGCGTGCTTGCTGACGGTGTAGGCGACGGAGCCGGGCCGCGGCGAATGCGCCGAAATGGAGCCGTTGTTGATGATCCGGCCACCGCCGGCACGCTGGGCTTTCATGACCCGCACCGCCGCCGCCGCGCACAGCATCGCGCCCGTGACGTTGACGGCCAGCACCGCGTCCCAGTCGGCCGGGGCGATCTCGTCGACCGTGGCGGCCGGACCAAAAATACCGGCGTTGTTGAACAAGACATCCACGCGACCAAAGCGCTGCACGGCGGTACTGAAGAGACGGTCGACGTCGTCGGGCCGGGTCACGTCGGTCGGCACGGCCAGCGCTTCGGACGCCCCGTCGGCGGTCTCCAGCAGTTCCGCCTCGCGGCGTCCGGCCAGGACCACGCCGTACCCGGCGCGCAGGAACTCCCGGGCCACCGCACGGCCGATTCCCGAACCGGCTCCGGTGACCACGGCAATCCTGCCCGGTGTTCCGGCCAGGCCTGTGGGGGTGTCCTGATCCATGGTGCTCTCCTTGTCTCGGGCTGTGCAATCGAAGCGGGCTTTGGCATCGAAGCGGGCCGGTTGGAATCCGCCAGACCCGCTTCGCCTGCCAATAGTATTGCCCATGCGGCAACCGAGGTGCCGCTTCAGGCCCCTCGGCTGCCGCATTTCTGCACACCTGTCATTCCCGCGACCCGACCTCTTGAATCGGCGACGCCCTCAGTGCCAGCGTTGTGGCAAAACCGAGCGCGGCCACCGCCAGGAAGCTCATCACCCCAACGACCGCCAACGACGCGGCTGAAACGCCCGGCCACAACTGCCCCGAGACAGCAAAACTTATGCCCGCAAGTGCCGGGAAAGCAACAGCCACACCCAGCACTGCGGCCAACACGGCAATCATGACCGCTTCAACCGTCATCATGGCGTAGATCTGGCGGACATTGCTGCCAATCAGTCGAAGCAGTGCAAATTCCCGGCGTCGTTCCACGGTGGCCACCACCAGGGTGTTTACAACTGCCAGTCCCACATAACCAAGGATGATGAACAGGGCCAGCGAGCTCGCAAAAGACTCCGAGGAGCGCGTTTCCGCCCCCTGGGCCTGAAGCCCGTGGGGGTCCGCCACAATAAATCCAGCGCTGCTCAAATCGGCAACCACCTGGGCCTGCATTGCCGGGTCAACGTTGATCAGCACCTGCGTGTCCAGACCGGACGTCGTGTGTGCCCGCACGAGTTCGCTGGCAACGGTAACGTCGCCAAAGCCCAGGCCACGCCCGTAGGTGGCGACCAGGGTCGCCGTGATCGGCGTGCCATCCCCGAGCCGGACATGCACACCATCCCCCACTTTGGCGCCGGCGTTCTGGGCCGCGTCAGTGCTCAACGCGACCGTCGAGGGGCGTTGGAGCTCTCCGAGTGAACCCGTTTTCACCAACAGGTTCATGGTGGCCGGGACCGTGAGCGGATCGATTCCCTGCAAGGCATATTGTTCGGCGGCCGGTTCACCGAATTGGGTGAACTCGAGGGTTGCCGCGCTGACTGCGACCGCGTTGACAGCGGTGATGCCGTCAGCGGAATTGATGTCTTCCACTGCTGTCACGGAGAAACCAAAGCCCGGGTTTGTCACCAGCAGGTCAGCGGTGATGCCGTCCTGAACCTGCACTTGTGCCTCAGTGGCGACAACCGACTGCGTCCCCAGTTGGACCAGACCCAACCCAATCCCCAGCGCCAAGGGCACGATTGCTGCTGCCAAGCGGCCGGCATTTCCCCTGGAATTTGCGTGCGCCAGCACGATGCCGGGTGCACGGGACGTCCGCAGAAAGCGCCCCAACAGCCGGACTCCCACCCCCGCGATTTTCGGCCCGAGGATGCCAACTGCCACGATGAGCAGCAGTGCGGCGGCGGCAGGGCCGGCGAGCGCAGAAGGGCCACGGAGAAAAATCGGTGAGCCGGCGGCCAGCAACCCCGCGATGCCCAACACGATGCCGGTCACCACGCGCGCCTTGCCAAGCTCGGCAGGAGTAGTGGACGCTTCCCGGAGGGCCTCGATGGGACTGACCCGGGAGAAACGCAGTGCAACCATGTTGGCCACCACCAAAACAGTAAGCACAACGATCACCAGGGCACCAAGCCCCGGCCAAGGACTGAAGGAGAACGCAAAGCCAGTCGGGATCAGTCCGTTGTCGCTCAACGTGGTCTTGAGGAGCACCCCCAGCAAGTACCCGGGGCCGACGCCAAGCACGGCTGCGGCGAGCGTGATCACCAGCACCTCCCCGCGGATGAGGCTGCGCAGCTGACGGGGTGTTGAGCCGATCGTGCGCAAGAGCGCGAAATCCCGTTGCCGCTGATGCAGGGACAGTGACAGGGCGGCTGCAACAAGGAAGAGCGCCACCAACAATGCGGTTCCGGCGAACGACGACCCAAATGCGACCAACGTGGCGCGGCCCGCACCGGCATCCAAAAACTCGGCCGTGCCGCGGTCCTTGCCAACATAGGTGGCGACGCCCGGCGACTGGGATCGGATGTCCGCAGCCAACACCTGTGATGAAACACCGCTCGTGGCAAAAACCGCCAGCGTCGGCGCACTGTGGCCCTCTCCGGCCAGCATGGCCGCTGCCTCATCGGACACGAAGACGTGGCGTTCCGGCACGGACGCGGTATCGGCGTCGTCTGCTGAGACACCAACTGTGGAGGCACCAACAGTGCCGACCACGGTGTAGGTGGTGGGCGTGCCGCCCAGGGAGAGGACGATCGAGTCGCCCAGTTGGGCGTGTGGGTCGGTCTCTTCGACGACGACGTCGCCGGCCGTCATCGGCGCGCGCCCCGACTGCAGCTGTTGGCCGGTGATGCCGCTGGCAGCCCAGTTGTGTGCGGCGACGCCCGCACCGTTCCCGGCGAGCTGAATCGTGAAGTCGGGGAGCACTTTTTCCACGTCTGGCAGGGCTTCGATGTTTGCGGCGGTTCCTGGCGGGAGAGCCGCCCGTTCGGGAAAGACCAGCGGCACATCTTCCGGCACTGCCACTGTTTGTTCCCCGCCAACAATAACGTCGGCGGCACTGTAACGAACGGGCTCGTAACCGCCGCGGAGACCGGATTCCAGCACGACGCCCAGGCCTGTCAGCAGGATGACGGCTGCCAGTGCGGCCGTGAAGATCCCGGCAAAACTGCCCAGATGCTGGCGGATCCCTGAACTGATGAGCATCTTTCGGCCATCTGCTCCGATGGTGGTCCGTTCGCGTTTCATGCTTCCAGCCCCGTCATGAAGTCGCTGATTTCCTGGACTGTGCCGCCGTCCCTGCTGCCTGCCGGCTGGCCATCAGCCAGGAATATGACGCGCTCGGCAGCTGCGGCGACGACCGGATCGTGGGTGACCATCACAATCGTCTGGTTGAGCTCCCGGGCCAGATGCCACAACAAGTCCAGCACGGCGCGGGCGCTTCGTGAGTCGAGGGCTCCTGTTGGTTCGTCGGCAAAGACGACATCCGGGTGGCTGATGAGTGCCCGGGCAATGGCGACGCGCTGTTGCTGGCCGCCTGACAGTTCCGCCGGCCTGCGTTGGAGCAGGTCCCCGATGCCAACACTGTTCGCCAGATACCCAAGCCACGCACTGTCGGCGGACTTTCCGCCGAGAATGAGCGGCAGGGTGATGTTTTGTTCGACAGAAAGCGTTGGCAACAGATTGTAGGCCTGGAAGACAAAGCCGACGTGGTCCCGGCGGAATCGCGTCAGCTTGTCCCCGGACAGCCGTGAAATATCGGTGGGCCCAATGTGCACGGTTCCGCGGGTGGGTTTGTCCAACCCGGAGGCCAAGTGCAACAGGGTGCTCTTGCCGGAGCCGGACGGGCCCATGATCGCAGTGAACGATCCCCGGTGCAGCGCCAGCGAGACGTTGTTGAGCGCAGTGACCATCCCGGGGCCCGTCCCATACAGTTTTTGCACGGACTCAAGCCTTAGGGCCACACGCGAATCGATGGGGGCACTGGGCGTCATGGTGGGTTGTTGCTGAAGTTTTCTCATGCATTCCACGCTACGGAGCGGCCCGACTCCCCAACATCCGGCCTGCCGCAGTCTTTAAGGTATAGCCAGCCATACCCCGCCATGCCATGCCCGTGGGGCAAGATGGAGGGGTGAGGAAACTACGACCTCGCAGGTGGATGCGGGCCCTGCGCTATTTGGTGATTGAGTCCGTTGCTGCTGCGGCTTCATTGTGTTTTGTCGTTGCCGGCCTGGTGTTGCTGCCGCTCGGACTCATCACGGGGTTGCCGTTTGCCCCGGCTGCGGTCGCCTTGCTTCGCCGGTGGGCCGATTTGGCGAGGAAACGCACATCCAGTTTTTCCGGGCGGCAGCTTGTCATTTCCTACCCGCCCATCACGGCGGGAAGTTACAAGGAACGGATTCTCCTCCTGCGCTCCCGGGCCACGCGCAAGGATGCGCTGTGGCTGCTCGCTCACGGCATCGCGCTTCTGTCCCTCGGGTTTGCCGCCATCGGGCTTCCCCTGGCTGCCGTCAACTCCCTGTTGATCCCGCTGTACTGGGAGCCTCTTTCCAAATACGCCACAGTGGCGAACCCCTATCCGGTGGTGTCATGGCAGGACGCAGCCACCATGCCTGTGGTCGCGGCAGTTTATGCCTTGTTGTCCTGGTGGCTCGTTCCTGCGGCGGCACGATTGTTCAGCTGGTCCCAGACCAAACTGCTGAACATTGGCCGGGCCACGTTGCTGGCCGCACGTGTCACGGCCCTGACGGCAAGCAGGGCCGCAGCCTTGGAAGCGCACTCCTCGGAACTGCGCAGGATTGAACGGGACCTGCACGACGGCGCACAGAACAAACTGGTCAGCGTGGTCATGATGCTGGGCATGGCCATGCGATCCGTGGAAACTGGGGGTTCCAACACCTCCGAACATCTGCGCCGTGCGCAAGACGCGGCAACCGATGCGCTGTCGAACTTGCGTACGATGGTGCACGATATTTATCCGCCGATTCTCGACGAACTGGGTTTGGAGGGGGCCCTCGCGGCCGTTGCTGTGCGCAGCGGATGCCCCTGCACCCTGCATGTTTCGCATCTCCCCCGCTCCCCGGCCGCCGTCGAGGCCGCCGCATATTTCGTCGTTGCCGAGGCTGTGACGAACGCCAACAAGCATGGCTCGGCAACTCGACTGGATCTCAGCGCGACGTTTGAAGTCGTGGGTCTTGTTGACTGCTTGGTGCTCACTGTTCAAGACGACGGGGTGGGCGGTGCAGTTGAGCGTCCGGCCGGCGGGCTGGCCGGCATCAGGCGCCGGGTCGAGGCGTTCGAAGGTACCATGGCCGTGAGCAGTCCTGTGGGCGGGCCAACAATGATTAGGACGGTTCTGCCATGCGCGTGGTGATTGCAGAGGACGATGTGCTCCTGCGCCAGGGCCTGTCCCTTTTGCTCGAGAGCGAGGGATTCGACGTGGTGGCCGCAGTCGGGGACGGCGAGTCATTTCTGGCTGCACTGCCCAACGCTGACGTGGCCGTCGTCGACGTCCGGATGCCGCCGTCGTTCACCAACGAAGGCCTGAAGGCCGCGGCGGAGGCCCGGTCCCGCCGACCAAATTTTCCGATCCTTGTGCTCTCCGCCTATGTTGAGGACCGCTATGCCGGACGGCTTCTGGCCGACGGTTCGGTGGGTGTGGGCTACCTGCTCAAGGAGCGTGTGGGGCAGGTGGGCGATTTCGTCGACGCACTGCGCAGGGTGGCCGCCGGCGGCACCGTCATGGACCCGGAAGTCATCTCCCAGCTCATGACCCGCCGCCGCGCAGATGACCCCATCCGTTCGCTGACTCCGCGCGAATCCGAGGTCCTTGCACTCATGGCAGCCGGGCTGGACAACACCACCATCGCCGGCCGGCTGGTGGTGTCCGAAACAGCTGTCAGCAAACACATTGGCAACATCTTCGCCAAGTTGGGGCTCGCTGTCGGCGACAGCGGACACCGACGTGTACGGGCGGTGCTGGCCTACCTGCATTCCTGACGACGGATCGCCACCCGGGCGAGTTCCGCCAGCCACCCGGGCGGCGGACCAGCGTTGCTGCGCTAATCCGCCGTCGAGGTTAAAACACCTTGGCCAAAAACGCCTTGGTGCGGTCCCGCTGGGGGTTGCCGAGCACCTCGGCCGGGGACCCGGACTCCACGATGACGCCGGCGTCAAAGAAGTGCACCGTGTCAGCAACCTCGCGGGCAAAGCCCATCTCGTGCGTCACCACCACCATGGTCATGCCTTGGCGTGCCAGCTCCTTCATGGCCTCGAGCACCTCGTCCACAAGTTCCGGGTCCAGGGCCGACGTCGGCTCGTCAAAGAGCATGATCTCCGGATCCATGGCCAGCGCACGGGCAATTGCGACGCGTTGCTGCTGGCCGCCGGAGAGCTGGTGCGGGCGTTTGTGGGCGTGCTCGGCCAGGCCCACGCGTGCCAGTTCCTCGCTTGCCCTGGCTTTGGCCGCCGCCTTGCCCATGCCACGCACCTGGACCAGCGCGCACGCCACATTTTCCTCGGCGCTGAGGTGCCCAAACAGGTTGAAGCGTTGAAACACCATGCCAATGCGGGAGCGGAACTGGGCGAACTGCTTCGTGTTCCACTCGTAATAGCGGCCGTTCCGGTACTCGTAGCCGACATGGCGGTCCTCCACCAGGAGCGTGCCGTCGTCGTAGCTTTCCAGGGCGTTCAGGCAGCGCAGGAACGTGGACTTGCCGGAACCGGAGGGCCCCACAATGCAGCTCACCTCCCCGGTCCGGACGGTGAAGTCGACCCCTGCAAGCACCAGGTGGGTGCCGTAGGACTTGGTGACCCCATTGGCTTCCACGTGCAGTTTCCGGCTCATGTGAGTTCCTTTCCGGCCGTGACGGAGTCATCGGCTGCCAGCGTGATCGGGGTGCCGGCAATGGGCCTGGTGGTTCGTTTCAGGAAGGTGCGCGAGAGAAATCCGGGCCTGCGCACCAGGCGCACGGCGTCGGCACCATAGCGGGCCTCCAGTTTGAATTGGAAGTATGTCGCGACGGCGGTCATCACCATGTACCACAGGGACGCCACGATCAGCAGTTCCATGATGAGGTTGTTTTGCTTGTAAATCTGGCTGGCGTTGGTCATCAGGTCGTTCCCGGCCACCACGTAGACCAGCGAGGTGGTCTTCAGCATGGAGATGAACTCGTTGCCGGTGGGCGGAATGATGATGCGCAGCGCCTGCGGCAGGACGATGACGCGCATGCGCCTTGCCGGTGTCATGCCCACCGCGTAGGCGGCCTCGCTCTGGCCGTTGTCGACAGCTTGGATGCCGGCACGGACGGTTTCGGCAAAATATGCGGCAAGGTTCAGGCCCAGGCCCAGCAGGGCCGCGTTGAACCCCGTCATCACATCGTTGGTGCCCCACCAGATGCCGACGTCGGTGAAGGGGATCTGGATGACCAGCCGGGGGAACAGGAACGCCAGGTTGTACCAAAAGATGAGCTGGACCAGCACCGGGGTGCCGCGGAAGAACCAGATGTACAGCGTCGACAGCCAATTCAGCACCGGGTTGTGCGAAAGTTTCATGATGGCCAGCAGCACGCCCAGCACCAGTCCCAGCACGGTGGCCAGCACGGAGATCGTCAGGGTGACCCAAATGCCGTCGATGATCTTGGGGAAGAACAGGTACTCGGCCACCTTGTTCCACCGGATGTTGGGGTTGGTTGCGAAGGTGAACACCAGCCACGCAAACACGGCCAGGGCCAGGGCGCCGACAAGCCAGCGGTCACGGTGTTTGAGTGCCACAACAGGCACGGGAGTGCCGTCGGGTCCGCTCAGTTCCTTGGGCCGGGTGGATGTTTTCATGCCGGGTCCTACTTGCCGTCATTGACGGTGGCGGTGCCGACCGTCATCTTCGATACGTTCCAGGCCTCGAGGATCTTGGCGTAGCTGCCGTCGTCGATCAATTCCTGCAGGGCCTTTTGCACCGTGGCAACAAGGTCCTTGTTGTCGGGTTTCATGGCAATGCCCCAGGGGCTTTCACCGCCTTCGATGGCCACCGCCTCCAGCGCACCGTCAGACATTTGCGCACGGTAGGCGGCCACGGGATAGTCGTTGATCCCGGCGTCGGCGCGGCCGTTGCGGACCTGCAGGATCGCCTCCTGGTCGCCGGGGAACTTGAGCACCTCCACTCCTTCGTTGCCGGCGGCCGTGCAGGCGGCGTCGAATGATTCGGCCAGGGTCAGGGAGGAGCCGTTGTCCACGACGGCGAGCGTCTTTCCGCAGGCGCTGGCGGCGTCTTCCATGCCGGCCGGGTTGCCGGCCTTGACCACCCAGCCGTTGCCCGCGCGGACGTAATCGACGAACGTCACTGTTTTGCGGCGTTCGGCGTTGTCGGTCATGGATGACATGATCCAGTCGTAGCGGCCCGTGGTGACACCGGGGATCTGGGCGTTGAAGTCCTCGTTGTTGATGGACAGGGGCACGCCGAGCTTGTTGGCGATGGCGCGGCCGATCGAGGGATCCACGCCGATGAGGGTCTTGCCGTCCTTGGCGAACATTTCCATGGGCGGGTAGCCCTCGGAGGTGGTCATTTTGATGCCGTCGGCCTGGAGGGCAGCCGGCAGGGCGGCCGTCAGCGCCGGGTCTGCCTTGACGGCGTCGATCACGCTCTTGGCCAGGTCCTCCGACGGCGCCGGGGCCGCAGTGAAGGCGGCGCCGGCGTCGTGTGTTGCGGGGTCCGCGGCCGACAGGCTCTGGCCGCCGCAGCCCGTCAGCGCAAGCACGGCCAGCAGGGCTGTGGACGCCAGCGCGCCGCTGCGCAGTCGGTGGGCGGACAGCTGTGAAGAGTTGATTCTCATGGTGGATCTCCTTGGGAGGGGGCGGGACGGGATGAGGCGGGGCTGGGCGGGACGGGGCTGTGGAAGGGCTCGGTTCGTGCTCACTGGTTGCGGCGGTAACGCACCACTCCCCCCACCGTCGTTGAGAGCACGGAGATGTCGCGAAGCTCGGAGGCTGCTGCGGTGAAGGGGTCGGCGGCAAGGGCCGTGAAGTCCGCCAACATGCCGGGGCGCAGACGGCCCTTGTGCGCTTCCTCCCCGGAGGCGTAGGCGGCGCCGGCCGTGAATGCCGAGATGGCCTCGGTGACCGTGAGGCATTCTCCGGGCTGCCAGCCGCCGTCGGGCTCGTGGCTGCCGTTTTGCCTGGTGACGGCCGCGTGGATGCCGTGCATCGGGTCCGGGTGTTCCACGGGAGCGTCGGAGCCAAAGGCGGGAACTGCCCCGGCAGCCAGCAGCGAACGCCAGGCGTAGGAAGCCAGTTCGCGTCCCGCCAACAGCGTTGATGCCAGCGGAATGTCAGTGGTGCAGTGCGTGGGCTGCATGGAAGGCACGACGCCGAGCCCGGCCATCCGGGCAATGTCACCGGGGCGCAGGTGCTGGGCATGTTCTATCCGGTGTCGGAGCCGGGACGGCGTGCCGCTCATGCCCGCCGGCTGGTCCAGCGGGTTTGTGGCCAGATCCGAGTAGGCGTCCAGCACCAGTTCGTTGGCCCGGTCGCCGATCGCGTGCGTGGCAACACCAATCCCGGCCCCGGCGGCGCGGCGCACCAATTCCCGCAGCTCGCCATAGGGCATGACCTCAATTCCGGTGTTGCCGTCCCCGCCGGGGAACGGTGCGGACATGTGGCAGCTGTGGGAGCCCAGTGCACCGTCGGAGAACAGCTTGACGGGACCGGTGCGCAGCCAGGCGTCGCCGTCTCCCGTGCACCGGCCCTCGTCGATGGCCTGGTCCAGGGCTGTCACGGGGATGGCCTTGTGCACCCGAAGGTCCAGCAGCCCGGTGTTGCGCAGTCCGCGGTAGGCAACCAGCGCATCCTCGCCGTCGAAGTCATGAACACCGGTGAGCCCCACGGCCAGCAGCCGCCGCTGCGCTTCCAACAGCTGGCTGGCCAGGTCCCCGGCCTCGGCGCTGTGCATGATGTCCACGAGCCTGTCGCCCGCCGTTTCGCGCAGGATGCCCGTCGGCTCGCCGTGGGCGTCGCGAACGATCTCCCCGCCCACGGGGTTCGGAGTGGACGCGTCAATGCCGACGGCGGCCAAGGCCGCGGAGTTCGCCCAAATGGTGTGGCCGTCGATGCTGGGCAGCGCTGCCGGGCGGCCGCCAGTGACCGCGTCCAGATCGTGGCGGGAGGGCTGCACCGGCACGGCCCAGGCGTTGAAGTCCCACCGCCCGCCAAACACCCAGGCCCCGGTGGGGACGCCCTCGCTGTAAATGCGCACCCGCTCCAGCGCGTCAGCGAGGTCGGGGGTGCCGCGCAAATCCAGGGCGGCAATTTCGCGGGCAAAGTTTGCCGTGTGGATGTGGGCGTCCGTCAGGCCGGGGATGACGGTGGCCCCGTCCAGGTCCACGGTTTCGATGGCGCCGGTGGAATGGGCGGCCAACTCCGCACGGCTGCCCATGGCCACGATCCGCTCGCCCCGGGTCAGCACGGCCTCCGCCTCGGGCTGGTGGGCCCACAGGGTGTGAAACCGGGCGTTGACGAAAATGCGTTGTTCAAGCATTCCTAATCCTTTGTGCTGCAGTGCGGAGTGAACATGTGGCTGTGCGGGACACCGGGAGACGGTAATTGCTCCTGTGGCTGAAACAACCATAAGAGAAAAATGGGCGCATATGATGTGAAGCACACCGACTGTTCACGTGACTGACTTCAAGGAACTCTTATGCTCAATTTGATCCACCTGCGCACCCTGGTTGAAGTGGTCAGGCTCGGTTCCTTCACGGCGGCCGGCAACCGGCTTGGCTACACGGCCTCGGCGGTGTCCCAGCAAATGCTGGCACTCGAAAAGACGAGCAACATCCGGTTGTTTGTGCGCAGCGCACGCAGCATCCACCCGACCCAGGCAGCCCATGCCATGAGCCAGCAGGCCTTGAAGCTGCTCCGTGATGCCGAGGATCTGCTGGCCGTCGGTCTGGCAGCCGGCGGCAGCACCGCGCGCGAACTGCGGGTCGGCGTTTTCCCGTCGGCGGCCACGTTCGTGGTGTCGCAGATTGTGGAACTGCCGCCCTGGCAGGCCCCCACCGTCCAGGTCAACATCTCCATCGGCGAGCCCAGCGCCGTCGTCCCCGGCCTGCGGGTGGGTGGGGAGCTCGACGTCGGAATTGTGTACCAGGTGGGTGAATCGGGGCTGGCACTGCCGCAGGGAGTGAGCCGGCACTGGCTGGGGGAAGACCCCTACAGGGTGGTGGTGCCCGGCAGCTGGGGAATCCCGGCCGGGTCGCGCATGGGCCTGGACGCGCTCAGTGACGCCCCGTGGATCCTGCACCTGCGCGGGTCAAGCGACTCCACTGTTTTTGACTTTGTTTTGGCCAATGCCGGCCTGCGTCCGCGCGTGGCGGCCTCCAGCGACGACTTCAATGCGACCCTTCGCCTGGTTGCCGCCGGACACGGTGTGGCCATGGTTCCCCAACTGGCCATGGCCGATCGTCCGGCCGGCGTGGTCGCCGTGGACGTTCCGGAGCTCGCGCTGACCCGTAGGCTCATGGCGCTGTGCGCCGAGGATGCCCCGGCCGATCTGGCGGGGAAGTTTGTCGCCGCACTGCGGGATGTGGACGAGTTTCGGAACATGTAGGGCGGCGCGCGCTTGCGCTGCAACGCACGTGTACACCGCGACGGAAGGCACTGCGGTGCACGGCATTGCCATCGACGCACCGTTGCTTACAGCTGCTGTGCGACCAGGAGGGAGCTGGCTGCTCCAGCCATCCCCCTGATTTCGGCGCTCATAGGCCCAGGATGCGCGCGGCGGCGGCTTCCAATGCTCCGGGGACCAGTGAGTAGTACGCCCAGGTGCCCCGTTTTTCCCGCTCCAGCAACCCCGCATCAACCAAAATCTTCAGGTGGTGGGAGACCGTGGGCTGGCCCAGATCCAGGGGTTCGGTGAGGTCGCACACGCAGGCCTCGCCACCCTCGCCGGCCTTGACAATCGAGAGCAGCCGCAGCCGGTTCGGATCCGAAAGCGCCTTGAGGATGCGAGCCGATTCCTGGGCCTCGGCTGCGGTGAGCGCGGTTTGGCCGCCGGGTTCGCAACAGAGCTGGGCGGCATCCGCCTCGACCGTCAATGCAGTGTTCATGCAACCATTATGCCCATAGATTGACAATTGTCGATATGGCGGTAAATACTTTCTGTATCGACAATCGTCAATCTTATGCTGAACCGGCGAGGAGCCTAGTGAGCACCACGACCACCACCCCTTCCACCCCTGGGGAAGCCGCCGTTGTCGGCAGGCTCTCCACGCTGGACCGCTTTCTGGCCGTGTGGATCATCGCCGCCATGGCCGCCGGCCTGTTGCTGGGGCGGTTCGTTCCCGGCCTGAACACGGCACTGGACTCGGTGAAGGTCGGCTCAGTGTCGCTGCCCATCGCCGTCGGCCTGCTGGTCATGATGTACCCGGTGTTGGCAAAGGTTCGCTACAACGAAACCGGCAGGGTGCTGGCCGACCGCAAGCTGCTCATCACCTCGTTGATCATCAATTGGGTGGCGGCACCGGCGTTCATGTTCGCGCTGGCCTGGATCTTTGTCCCCGACCTGCCCGAATACCGCACCGGCTTGATCATTGTTGGCCTGGCCCGCTGCATTGCCATGGTCATGATCTGGAACGACCTGGCCTGCGGCGACCGCGAGGCCGCCACCGTGCTGGTGCTGATCAATTCCGTGTTCCAGGTTTTCGCCTTCGGCGCCCTGGGCTGGTTTTATCTGCAGGTGCTGCCCGGCTGGTTGGGGCTTCCGACGACGTCTGCTGACTTCTCGTTCTGGGCCATCACCGCGTCGGTCCTGATTTTCCTTGGCATCCCCCTGCTGGCAGGTTTCCTCACCCGCACGATTGGCGAGAAGGCCAAGGGCCGCGAATGGTATGAGGGCAAGCTCCTGCCCAAACTGGGTCCGTGGGCGCTCTACGGCCTGCTGTTCACGATCGTGCTGCTGTTCGCACTCCAAGGCGATTCCATCACCTCCAAGCCGCTGGACGTAGCCCGGATCGCCTTGCCGCTGCTGGTGTATTTCATCGTGGTCTTCGCTGTCGGCATGGTGATTGGCCGGGCCCTGAACCTGGGCTACGCCAAGACCACCACCCTTGCCTTCACCGCCTCCGGCAACAACTTTGAGCTCGCCATCGCCGTGGCCATCGGCACCTTCGGCGTCACCAGCGGCCAAGCCCTGGCCGGCGTCGTCGGGCCACTCATTGAAGTGCCCGTACTGATTGCCTTGGTCTATGTCGCCCTGTGGGCACGCAAGCGATTCTTCGCGAACGAGCTACTGCCGGCTTGACCAGTCTCCCGTCCCTTTCCTTTCCTGTCCTTGAGGAGCCTGAGCTCGTGAGCACCACAGAATCAGCCAAGAAGCCCTCCGTCTTGTTCGTCTGCGTGCACAACGCCGGCCGTTCCCAGATGGCCGCCGCGTACCTCACCACCCTCTCCAACGGAGCCGTCGAGGTCCGCTCCGCCGGGTCCCAACCCGCAGCATCGGTCAACCCGGCCGCCGTGGCTGCCATGGCGGAGGAGGGCATCGACATGTCCGCCGAGATCCCGAAGATCCTCACCACGGACGCGGTGAAGGAGTCCGACGTCGTCATCACCATGGGCTGTGGGGACACCTGCCCGATCTTCCCGGGAAAACGCTATGAGGACTGGGGACTCGAAGACCCGGCCGGCCAGGGCGTGGACTCCGTGCGCCCCATCCGCGACGACATCAAGGCCCGCATTCAGGCCCTCATCGCCGAACTCCTCCCCACCCCACTGGAAAAGTTCCCGGCATTGAAGCCCAAACCCGCACGGAAGCCACTGTGACGACCTCAAGGAGAACGCCGGACATGACGAATCAACGAAACGACCTGCCAGGTGCCAAAGCGGCCCACCACTTC
>NZ_JBQSVT010000061.1:0-16985 GCF_052376555.1 Specibacter sp. AOP5-B1-6 | reverse complement strand
CTCGGGAGTCCTGCTCAAGCACGGCGCCGACATCATCGACAACCGCCAGTTCAGCGACCGCCTGCACCTCCAGGGGGCCCTCGGGCGGGACGAACCGGACGGGTGCTTCTTCATGCGCCTGCACTTCAGCGCCCCGGCCGGGGAGGAATCCCTGGCCCGCCTGCGGGCAGACTTTGAGCCGCTGGCTGCCCGGCACGCCATGCGGTGGGAGCTGCGCCCGCACGGCGAAAAGCGCCGCGTGCTGATCATGGTGTCCAAGTTTGAGCACTGCCTGAACGACTTGTTGTTCAGGACCCGCACCGGAGAACTGCCCGTGGAGGTGGTGGCCGTGGTCTCCAACCACCCGGACCACCAGCGGTTGGCACAATGGCATGGCATCCCGTTCTTCCATGTCCCCGTCACCGCCGCGACGAAACCGGCCGCGGAGACCCGGCTGCTGGAGCTGGTGGCGGAGTTCGACGTCGAACTGGTGGTGTTGGCGCGGTACATGCAGGTGCTTAGCGACCAGCTCACCCGCCGGCTGGACGGGCGGGCCATCAACATCCACCATTCATTCCTGCCCTCCTTCAAGGGTGCCAAGCCCTACCACCAGGCGTATGCGCGCGGGGTGAAGACGGTCGGGGCCACGGCGCACTACGTCAACAGCGAACTGGACGAGGGGCCCATCATCTCCCAACAGGTCGTCGAGGTGGACCACACCTTTGGCCCGGAGGACCTGGTGGCCGCAGGCCGGGACACCGAGTGCAAGGCATTGAGCAACGCCGTGCGCTGGCACTGCGAAGGTCGCGTGATCCTCCAGGGCAACCGGACCATCGTGTTGCGTTAGCGGTGTGCCGCCGGTGACGGACTCAAAGCCCGCCGTCACCGGTTGCTGGGCATGCTCCCCGACGCGCTCATGCGGCTGAAATCGCCTTGATTGGGCAGGCGCGAATGAGGATGTGCGGGACGATACAGCGACCGTGCGGCGCCATTGGTGCTCTAGGCAGCTCAGTGCTGGGAATCGTGGCGATCTCGGCGTCGTTCCTGCTTTCCGTGATCATCGCGGAGTTTCCGCTCGGGTACTGGTCGTAGCCGCTGGCATCACGTCATGACCTCGTGGCCGCCGTCAGCGCTGGCCCTGCTCATGTCGGGAGCCCGCGGATGCCCTGCCTAAAACGGGGCCGCGACGCGCCCAAAAGGCGGTCCTAGCCATGACGCCCGGCACCGGCCTATGGTGAAAGTGGACGAAAGGAGCTTTTCATGAAGAAAATTCTCATGGTTTTGACCAGCGTTTCCAAGATCGGCGATACGGGGGAGACCACGGGGTACAACGTGGCCGAGGCTGCGCATCCCTGGAAGGTGTTCAAGGATTCCGGGCATTTCGTCGACTTTGCCTCCATTCAGGGCGGCCAGCCACCGCGTGATGATGTGGACCGGAGCGATCCCATTCAAGTGGCCTTCACCGAGGACGAGACCACCCGTGCCGGCCTGTACAACACGGCCCGCGTCGACGTCGTCGATCCTGCCCAGTACGACGCCGTCTACCTGGTGGGCGGCCACGGCACCATGTGGGACTTCCCCGACAGTGAGGGCCTGCAGCGTCTGGTCGCCAGCGTCTACAACACCGGTGGCGTGGTTGGTGCTGTCTGCCACGGGCCCGCGGGCCTGATCAACGTGAGGCTGGAGAACGGGATCCACCTCGTCAACGGCAGGAAGGTGGCGGCGTTCACCAATGACGAAGAAGTGGCCGCAGGCAAGGACAAGGTGATCCCGTTCTTCCTGGTCGACCGGCTCGAGGAGCAGGGTGCCACCCACGTCTCCGCTGACGTCTTCGAAGAGAAGGTCGTGGTGGACGAGAGGCTCGTCACCGGGCAGAACCCGGCGTCCGCAGCCGGAGTCGCCAAGGAGATGGAGAAGCTTTTGGCCGAGGTAATTCACCAGGAAAAGGCTGAAGAGCAGCATGAAGCGGAAGAATTGCGCGCGCACAAGGATGCCGAGAAGGCGGCCGCGGCGGCAGCGGCGGCGAGCTCCAACCCGGAGCACTAATTCCGGCCGAACTTCTGCTCCAATGGCGTGTTTGTGCTGGCGGAATGTTGAAGTCTCTGGATGCTGGAGCGGGCGCCGTCCCTGTCGAGGGGCGGCGCCCGCTCCATCGCAACAGCACGGTCAGGGCGCGCTGATCACCGTCTTGCCACGGACGCCGCCCTTGTCGATTTCCTGAAGTGCTTGAACGGTCCGTTCAAAGGGGAGAATTCGACCCACGACCGGACGAATGATGCCCTCATCAACGAGGGGCGTGATCTGGCCCAGCTGCTCGCCGCTGGCGTGCATGAACATGAATTCGTAGCTCACGCCAAGCTTCCCGGCCTGGCGCCTGATGCCGGCGCTGAGCCCGGCGATCGCCAGACGAAGCACCGGGTTGAGACCGGCTTCGCGGGCAAAAGCCGGGTCCGGCGGCCCGGAGATGCCGATCGCCTTGCCGCCCGGCCGCAAAACACGCAGTGACTTCTTGAGGTTCTCCCCACCCAGGCTGTCCAGCACCAGGTCGTAGTCTGAAAGTCGCTGTTCGAAGTCTTCGTTTCGGTAGTCAACGACGGTGTCCGCGCCAAGCTCCCGCGCGAAGTCCACATTGGCGGCGCTGACAGTGGTCGCGACGGTCGCACCGAGATGTTTGGCAAGCTGGATGGCGATCGACCCCACCCCGCCGGCACCGGCATGAACAAGGACTCTTTGGCCGGGCTGGACATTGCCCCGCACGATGAGAGCCTGCCATGCGGTCAAGGCCGCCAGCGGCAGGGAAGCTGCTTCCTCGAAGCTGATCGTGACGGGTTTGAGCGCAAGATCCGCTTCGGGCACGGAGATGCGCTCAGCAAATGAGCCAATGCTGTCCTTGCGGGGCCGCCCATAAACCTCATCACCGGGCTTGAACGCCTGCACCTTCGCGCCAACGCGGAGTACGACACCAGCAACGTCGTGGCCAAGGACCAGCGGAAACTTGTAGGGAAGTATCTGCTTGAACTCGCCGGTTCTGATTTTCTCATCCAGCTGGTTGAGCCCCGCAGCGCGCACGTGAACAAGGACCTCGCGCTCGCCGACTTCGGGCTCGGGCACTTCCGCAGCCTCCAAAGGACCCTTGTACCGATTGATAACGAACGCCTTCACGGCACGCCTCCTGCATGGTTGATGATGTGTGCCAATCGTGGCTGCGCGGTCTCCGGGCCGCGGCTGGTCACGTGTGTTTGGGCAAGTTTGGTGAAGGATTGGGAACAGCTCTTCGCTGCTTGATGTCGACGATCATGAGAATGATCAGGGAAGCACTCAGCCCTGCCAGGGCAAGGGCGGCGATGCCGACTGCGGCACCGAGGGTGCCGGCTGTTGCCAGTGCACCAACGCCGATGGCGGTGCCTGCTTGCAAGGCGTAGGCGATCAAATAGAGCAGGGACAGTGTGGCGCCGCGGTGACGTGCAGGAGCGGCCTGGTTGATGAGGCCGAGCCCTCCGGTGAACGTGAAGGAGTAGGCGATCCCGCCGACAATGCACCAGCCGAGGAAGAGGGTGATGGATCCGAAGGTGCTGGCGGCGGTCATGAGCGCGAGGCTGAGGATCGTCAGGGCTGCACCGGCCCAGACCGAGGCGTATGCCGGGACGCGGGACAGGAAAAGTGCGGTGATGCCGATGGCCGCCGCCGAGCACCCCAAGAGCACGCCGACGACCGCGGTGTTCCCGGCGTGGGTGAACTGGGCGATCATGTGCGCGCCGAGCGAGAGGAAAATCGCACCGACGCAATAGGCGAGGGTGACCGACATGGTGGCGATGGAGAAACGACGTCGAATGCCCCGGGGCACGCTGGGCGCCTGGGGCCGCCACCGTTGGGCATGGACGGGTTTGTCGTCCGGTGCACGCATCAGCGCCGCGATTGATGCGAAGGAGAGTATGAGCAGGACGATGTAGCTCCAGAACAGGGGCATCGGGACGAACTGCGCCAGCGTTCCGCTGACGATGAGGGCCAAGGTGAGTCCGGTCGCGGTGGCCACGGTCGCCATGGAGCTGGCGAAACGGGGACTGTTGCTGGTGTTGTTTTCCATCAGCGCTGCGGTCCCTGCGCCCATCGCCAGTCCGGCGCCGGCGCCCTGCAGCACGCGCCCGGCGAACAGGAATGCCACGTTGGGGGCGATCGCGAAGACAAGGGCCGAGGCGGCGATGAGCGCGACGCCGGCAATCATGACTCGCCGTCGTCCAAAGCGGTCGGAAAGGTTCCCAAAGATTGGCAGGACTGCGAGCAGAGTGAGCGGGTAGCTCGCAAACACGGTGGTGACGATGAGCGGGCTCAGGCCCCACTGTGCCGCGTAGATCGGGTACAGAGTGCTGGGGGCGCCGGAGGACCAGAGCACCAAGGCGAGCACGGATGCCGACGCCCAGAATGCCCCACGCCTGCCCATTCGGCGGTGGGGAGTGGGTGGATTCCCTGGCAGGACCGCGCTCAGTCGGGTCACGGGGTGGGTTTCGGGTGGATGATCAGGCAGGTGCTCGAGGCGGTGGCCAACACCTTGCCGTCACTGTCGCGGATGTCGGCTTCGGCGAAGGCGGCGGTCTTGCCGCGGCGGGTGACCCAGCCGTGGGCGGTGACGGCGCCGGTTCCGGCGGTGATTGGCCGCAGGAACGAGACCTTGATCTCCAGGCTCGTATAGCCGACTCCTGCAGGCAGGGTGCTGTGCACGGCACACCCGCACACCGAGTCAAGAACCGTCGCAAAGAATCCGCCGTGGACCGAGCCGATCGGGTTGTAATGCGACTCGTCAGGCTGTGCCGTCATCACCACAACGCCCTCGGCGACGGAAACGAATTCCAGCCCAACATGGCTGCTGATCGGGGGTGGTGGGGTCCGGCCGTCGGCCAGTGCACGCAACTGCTCGAGCCCCGTCCGTTCGAACAGCTTCGTCTTGTCTGCTTCGGGGGTGTGGAATCGGATGGTGCGCGAACGGTTCGTCAAGGGACCGGGCAGTGAAGTCATTTGCGTTCCTTCGGGTGATCGATAAGAGAGCGGATTCCCAAGCGCCGGGGACAAGCAATCGGCACCAGATCGACGTGCTGCAGCGCACCCGTCACCTCCATGATGAATGGCAAGCCACGCAGCGCACGCCTTGATCCTATTGGTGCTAGCTTTGTTATAGCAACCCAGCCCAGAACTAGGATTGAAACATGCCGAGAACGTCGCAAGCTTTGAGTGACGCATTGACAGGCCAATGTGCCATCGCGCGCAGTCTGGGGGTGCTCAGCGATTCATGGAGCTTTCTCCTGTTGCGAGAGGCCCACCTGGGCAGGCGCACCTTCGCTCAATTTCGGGATTCGTTGGGCATCGCCACCGACGTGCTCAGCGCGCGACTGGACGCACTGGTTGAGCACGGGGTCCTGGAAAAGGTCCCCTACAGGGAGCCAGGGCAACGCACGCGCTATGCCTACGAACTGACCGCAGCGGGCAGTGAGCTGAAGGTCGTGCTGATAGCAATGCAGCAATGGGGCGAAGCACACCTCCCGCGAGAGCAAGGATCAGCCGTGCTGCCGGTGACCCGGGACGGCCAGCATCGGGTGCGGGCAAGTTTGGTCAGTGCGGGTGGAACGATCGAAACCAACGAGAACGTAGGGTTCGTTCGCGTGACCACGCCCTGACCCAAGCAATTTTGGGCGGCTGCAGCACCCCGAAGGATGCTGCAGCCGCCTTGCTGAGAGGGGTCAGTGGGCTCCGACGGTGACGGCGATTTCGTTGGGGACAACGTCCATTTTATTGGACGCAGTGATCTTGCCGGTGGTGAGGTCCACCGAGTGAATCGTGCTGGTGGCGGGTTCCGTGACATAGGCGGTGTCGCCGTTGACCATGATGGCCGGGTGGGCGTCCTGCCACTCGGCCGGGCCCTCCCAAGCGTCGATCACGGGGAATTCATTGACGATCTTTCCGTTGGTGGGGTCCAGCACGTGAATGGATCCGTTCGTGGACAGAATGTAGGCCTGGTCCCCGGGACCCCGTGCCACGTCCCGGAAGGTGTAGTTGACGGTGTCGGGAAGCTTGACCACGTTGAAGCTGTGCTTCTCGGTATCGATCAGGGCCACCGAGTTCAGGAGGTAGCCTTCGGCGTCTGGATCATTCTTGTAGTCGCCAACCACGATCGGGCTGGTTTCGGAGACGAACGCGTTCCCCATCCGGCCGTACTTGTCCGGAGCGGTGAACTTCTCGAATTTTCCGTGGTGGTACATCAGCGCACCATCCTCGCACCCGAAGACCACCGCCTCATCGGCAGCGGTGCCTTCACCGTGAATTCCCGGGCAGTCCCTGCTCTCCGCGACTGAGTGCCAGTGGTCCTCGTGAGCATCCAAAGCGACGGCTCCGGGCCGACCGGTCTCGTCTCCCAGCGTGGTGAGAAGCGTCCCGTCCTCCAACACAATTGATACGCCGTGGTGGGGTGATTCGGCGGTGTGCGTTTGAGTCTTCGGCAGGGCCCCGTTGATGGTGGCGAGGTCCGAGGATTTCATGATGGTGGTGGTGCCCGTTCCGTCGTCGAACAGGACAGTGTTGCCTGCGTGCCGGACCACATGGCCCGGAGCCGTTGCATCGACCACCAGCTCGGTGAGCTTGGGCTCGGCCATGTCCAGCAGCTGAAAACCGGCCGTTGTGGTGACGAAGACGTGCCTGCCGTCTCCGGCGGCGCTAAGCCGAGTGAACTCTTCCGAGTCAAACGTCTTGACGGGCTCGAGCGTCTTTCCATCGAGGACACTGATGCCGCCCTCGTGGGAAACGGCGACGCGGCCGTTTCCATCAGCAGACGCAGACGCAGAAGCGGCGGCGCCTGAGGCTTCGGCCACGGCGCCGGGGGTGCCCGAACCGTTGGCGCAGCCAGTGGCCACAAGCAGGATCCCGGCGATGGCGGCGGTGACTCCCAAGCGGGTATTTCTTTGACGGAGCATGTGCTGATTCCTCATTTTCATTGTTGGGTGCAAGTGCAGTTGTGTGAGCGTGATCAGGGCGCGAGCCCCTGGACGATGCGTTGGGTGTTGGTGCGCATCATGTCCACATACGTTGGCGCCGCACCGTCGGGGCGGCTCAGTGATTCCGTGAACAGTTCGCGGACTTTCACATCGATGCCGGCCTCGCTGGCAAGGACCTGCACCAGCCGGTCGGGTTGGGATGATTCGGCGAAAATGGTGGGCACGCCGGCGCTGCTGATGGCGTCGCTGAGCTGGCGCAGATCGGCGGCGCTGGGTGCGGCGAGCGTCGTTCCGCCGGGAATGACGGCCCCGATGACCCGGAAATCGAACCGTGCCGCGAGGTAGCCAAAGACGTGGTGGTTGGTGACCAGGGCCCGGCGCTCCGATGGGAGTGCGGCGAAGGCCGTTGTCATCTCGGCATCGAGTTCCGCCAGCTGGGCGCGGTAGGCGTCCGCGCTGACGGCCAGCTTCCCGGCGTCGACCCCGTCGATCCTGGCTGCGGCCGCCTCGATGGCGTTGACGACGCTGAGCATCGCTGCCGGATCGGTCCAGAAATGGGGGTCCGGCGCACCTTCCGCTTCCCCGGAACTGTAGGGCACGACGTCGACCTCGTCACCGGCGACCAGCATCGGGGCGCCGGCCGCGGCCGCCCTGTCGAGGTGCTGCTGCAGGCCTTCCTCCAGGCCCAAGCCATTGGAGACCACCAGATCCGCATCCCCCATCCCGGCCGCCTGCCGGGCGGAAATTTCAAAGGAGTGCGGGTCGGCCTCGGGCTGCATCAGCGTGGTCACGGTTGCCTGGCCGCCAAGCACCTGCCGGGTCACATCGCCCAGAATGTTCGTGGTGACCACAATCTGCGGTCCCTCAGACGGACCCTGCGCCGGCGCCGTTGGCGAGCACCCCGACACGATCAAGGCTGTCACCGCCGCGATGGCCAGCAGCAGCGAACGCCTCATCGGCCGGTCTCCACAAGGTGCACAGGCTGCGTCGGCAACTCAAGGGTCCGGGCGATGCGGGCGCCATCGGCGAAGTCAATCTCAAACACCACACCCTCCGCCGGTGCGCTGACGTAGGCCCGCCCGCCGTCAACGGTGAGCTCGACCTTCCCCGCCAGCTCCGGGCTGGCCAGGGTTTTGGGCATCAGCGGCTTCGTCGTTGCCATGCGCTCCTTCGTGCTTTCGTCATACACCTGGACGGTGCCGTCGGTAGCGACGACGACGACGTGCCCGGCGTCGTCGTCCACGGCGGCAGCGGCGAGCACGGGGGTGTCGGTGGGCAGCCAGTCCCACGTCTGCTCGCGGGTGTTGAGCAGCCACACCCCGGCGTCCGTCCCGATGCCGGCCACGGTGGGGCGGCCCTTGCGAGCGTCGAATTCCGTTGCCGGGGCGGCCGCCCCGGCCGGGTAGGGGACATGCTCCAGCAGCGGCGCCGCCCCATCGCTGGTGGCGACCACCGCGCCGTCGGCACATCCGACGACGAGCCCCACCCGGGTGGTGATGGTTCCGGCGGCAGCGGGACAATCCGCCGTCGCCAGTTCCTTGCCGCTGGCGTCAACAGCGCGCAGCCGGGCGGCCGTTCCGCTTTCGTCGGCTTCGGTGACGACTGCGCCGTCGCCCAGGGGAGCGATGATGCCGGCGTGCGGTTCAACGTCCAGGCGGAGCGTCTTGGAAATTGTGCCATCCGAGAGGGCCGCGTTATCGAGAAGAACGGCGGTGCCGGAGGACGGGAAGAACATGCCCGTGGAGCCGGCCGTGGAGAGCAGCCCCGTGGCGACGGCCGCCGTGCCCCCGCCGGCGACTGTGCCGAGCGCCGCGGGTTCGCCCCGGTAGTAGTGGAAGTGGTCCACGTGATCCCACGTCCACACGCCGCTGTCAATGATCTCCACGCCGTTGGCATTGGCCGCGAAAACATAGCGCCCATCACTGGTGACACGCTCCGGCGGCTGCACAGTCCCCAGCTGGGTCTCCGTGCCGTTGAGGAGATCCAGCATGGCGGCCTTGCCCGCGGCGTCGATGGCCACCAGCTGGAGCTGTGGTTCAGCGACTTGGGCTGCGCCGGTGATCTCGCCGTGCCCAGACTCGCCGTGCCCAGGTCGGGCAGATGCGCTCGCGTCAGGTTGCGAGGCGGGTGGACTGCTGCAGCCCGCGAGGGCAAGAAGAATGAGGGCGGCCAGTACCGCTTTTGATGTTCGGATGGTCTTTGCTACTTTCCAGAGAGTGACGCGGAAACGGGCAGGGGAGTGGGTTCGTTTGTGGTGTGTTCCCGGCTGGCCATCGCCGGGCGGCGCCGCATCGCGCTGAGGCTTGCCGCCGCATTCGAGAGTGCGGCCAAGGCGATGGCGGCCGCGGCAATGGAGGCTCCAGCCGCCGTGCCTGCGTACCAGGAACAAAGCAGACCCAGGCCGACGGCGAGCATGCCGACCACGGATGCGGCAACCATGCGGGTGGGGGTGCTGGCTGTCCATGGGGTGGCTGCGACGGCCGGCGCCAGCAGCAAGCCAACGACCAGCAAGGACCCGACGGCTTGGTAGGAGGAAACCACGGCAAGCGTCACCAAACCCACCAGGGACAGCTGCGCGATGTGGGGACGGAGCCCAAGGGTGAGGGCAATGCGGGTGTCGAACGCCGCGGCGGTGAAGCTGCGGTGCAGAACCGCGGCAACAACGATCGTGGCGATCGCGGCGACCAGCAGGCCCATCAGGTTCCCGGTGTCCAGGGCGAGGATGTCACCGAAAAGCATTGCCGTTGCATCGGTGGCGAAGGACCGGGAGTGGGAGACAACGATGACCCCAAGGGACAGCATGGCAACAAACAGCAGGCCGATGCTCGTGTCATACGACAGGCGGCCACGTCGCTGCAGCGCGCTGATCAGTGCGCTCATGACGATGGCGCTTATCGCACCGCCCACGACGGCGGGAGCCCCGGCAATCGTTGCCAGCGCAACACCGGGGAGCATGCCGTGGCCAATCGCTTCGCCAAGGAATGCCATGCCACGGACAACAACCCAGGTCCCCACCACCCCGCAGATGATCGCCACGAGGGCGCCGCCGAGCAGCGCTCGCAGAAAGAAGTCTGCGGAGAAAGGTTCCATAAGCCAATGCATGACATCAGACTAATGATAATGAGAATGATTATCAAATGGGGGTAGAGTGGAGGTGTGATTACTTCCGACTATGCCCTGCGCGGGCGAGACCTGTCCTTTGCCTTCGGTGACCTTCCCGTTCTTGTTGATGTCAATGTCGACTTGCCCTGGGGCAGCGTTACGGCCATCGCCGGGCCCAACGGCGCCGGCAAATCAACTCTCATCGAGATCCTTGCGGGAGTCCGCCAGCCACTGACGGGCGCGGTGGAACGCGCCGCGGAGGTGGCCTTGGTGGTCCAGCGGGTGACCACCCCGGACTCATTGCCCCTCACCGTCCGCGAAGTGGTCACGATGGGGACCTGGGGTGTTTCACCGCGAGGTTCACGGAAAATCGATGCCAAGGAGCGAAGGGCTCGGGTTGCTGAGGCCCTGGACCGCGTCCAACTTGCCGATTTCGCGGCGGCTCCCTTCAATGGCCTTTCCGGCGGCCAGCGCCAACGCGCGTTGCTCGCCCAGGGCATTGCCCGCCGGGCGCGCATCTTCCTCCTCGATGAACCTGCGGCGGGCCTCGATGCCGAGAGCCGGGAACGCACGAGGGTCATGCTCGCCGAGGAAGCGCGCCGCGGCGCTGCGGTCGCCTGTGTCAGTCATGACGAGGACTCGATTGCTGCCGCCGACGCGGTGATTTCGCTGGCGGGCGGCAGGCGGGTCAGCTAGTTTCCGGGTGCGCCGACGGGCGGGGCTGCTGGGCGGGACGCTGAACAGTGTCGTTGCGGCCCTGCGTTCGCTTGTACAGTTGATGCCATGCCAAAGAAAGCGCTTTCCAAGCCTGCCGCCGTAGTGAGTGGAGCCCATCCGGTCCGATCGGTCGTCCGGCTCCTGCTGCGGCGGCCCAGACGGATGGTGTTGGCCCTGTTCGCCTTCGCGTTGAAGGAGATCCCGCTGTGGTTTCTGCCGGTCATCACAGCGGCCATCATTGACGTTGTGACGGTTGGCGGTGAAGTGGAATCGGTGCTGTGGTGGAGTCTGCTCGCCGCGGTGCTGCTCATACAGAACTACCCAAACCACATTGTTTACACACGCAATTTCATGACCGTGGTGCGCGACACCGGATCCGAACTGCGCAACGTTCTGGCCGCCCGCCTGCAGAGTTTGTCGATCGGTTACCACACGCGTGTGAACTCTTCGATCGTGCAGACCAAGGTCGTGCGGGATGTCGAAAACGTCGAGCTGATGCTCCAGCAGATGACCCATCCATTGCTGTCCTCGATCATGGTGATGACAGGGGCCATAACGATGACGGCGATTGCCGTGCCGCAATTCCTTCCGGTCTACGCACTCACGGTGCCCATCGCGATTGGCATCCGCTTTGGCATGCGAAACCGGTCGCGCACCCGCAATGAGACGTTCCGCCACGAAATTGAAGGCTTCTCGGCGCGAGTCGGGGAAATGGCCTCACTGATCCCCGTTACGAGGGCGCACGGCCTGGAACAGACAGCGGTCACCCGCGTCTCGACCAGCGCTGACGGCGTGAAGCGGGCAGGCCTGCGCCTTGACATGCTCAACGGCCATGTCGCCTCGATCTCCTGGGTCACCATGCAACTGCTCGGTGTTGGCTGCCTCATGTTGGCCGCCATCTTTTCCCTCACCGGAATCCTTCCGATCACGGCCGGCAAAGTCGTCATGCTGTCGAGCTACTTTGCCCTGCTGACCCAAGGATTGACCCAGCTCCTGATGCTGATTCCGGTGGGAGCTCGCGGGCTCGAGTCAGTGCGCTCCATTGCCGAGGTATTGCAGGATCCGGACATCGAACAAAATGAAGGCAAGCTGCCCGTCAAGGACGTGACCGGCAAGGTGCAGCTGGACCGGGTGAGCCAGCGGTACTCCGACGCCGAGGTTGACGCCATCCATGAAATTGACCTCGACATCCAGGCTGGTGAGACGGTGGCCTTCGTCGGGTCTTCGGGTTCCGGAAAATCAACGCTGCTGAATTTGGTGTTGGGATTTGTCCGCCCCACCACGGGACGGATCCTGCTCGATGGTGTCGACATGCAGCTGTTGGACCTGCGAACGGCCCGTCGCTTCGTTTCGGTGGTGCCGCAGGAATCCGTCCTGTTCGAGGGCACAATCCGGGACAATATTGCCTATGGCCTCCCACATCTCGAGGACGAGCGCATTCGCACCGCTTTGCAGGACGCCAACGTGCTGGACTTCGTCCAAGCCCAGCCCGAAGGCTGGGACACCATCGTCGGCGAACGCGGCGCGAGACTTTCGGGCGGGCAGCGCCAGCGGCTGGCCATCGCCCGGGCACTGGTGCGTGACCCGCGGATCCTGCTGCTGGACGAGGCGACCAGTGCCCTCGATCCCGAGTCGGAACAACTCGTCAAGGTAGCCCTTGGCCGGCTGATGCAGGGGAGGACGACTCTGGTCGTCGCCCATCGACTGTCCACCATCAGGCAGGCCGATCGCATCGTCGTGCTCGAGAACGGGCAAATCGTCGAGGTCGGCACCCATGACCAGCTGCTGGCGACGTCGGGCCGGTACGCGCAACTGCACGAAGCCCAAGTTGGTTCCAACGGCTGAGCGCGCCCCTCGACTAGCAAGTCCCGCCGGCGTAGTCGGGCAGGCAGCCGGAGGCGTGCTGGTTTGGTCCTGGCTGCGGAGTTAGAGCTGGAGCTCTGAGAGCGGAGCCGCAAGTGTGAACCCGTCCAGCTCTGCGGGTGCCGCCAATCCGACGGAGGCGCTGGTGACGATGACAAGCGGATCAGGGTCTGCCGTGAGGACGACGCTGGTGGGCTGCGAAACAGGCAGTGCCACCGGCTTGGGGGAGCGGTCGCCCGGACCATACACGTCCAGGCGGTTCCCGCCCCACACGGCGTTCCAGAGGCAGCCGTCGCGGGCCACGTGCATGCCGTCAGGGGATCCGCCGTCGACCTTGGTGAACAGTTCAACACTGGAACCGGGCACGGTGCTGGTGCTCAGAATCTGTCCGGCCACGGTGTCACCGATGAGCATTGCCTGGATTTCCGGCAGGAAGATTGGGCCGTTGGGGATGTCGAGCCCGCTCAAGATGGATGTGACGTGCCCGGTCTCGGGGTCCCAGCGCCAGACGCGGCCTTCGGGTGTGGACCCGTCGTGCACCATGGTGCCGAACCAGCATGATCCGTCCGGGGCGAAGCAGCCGTCATTGACGCGGTGCCGGGTGCTGTCGAGCCCGGGGGCGGCGATTTCGACAGCGGGCCCATCGTCGCGAAGCCACGACAGCCCGGTCCCAACCGCACCGATCAACCGCCCGTCGGGTGCTTTTTCGACGAAGCCCAGCGGGGCATCGAAGGTGCGCAGCAAGGCGCCTTTCTGTCCGGAACCCGGTGTCCACGAGTAGAGCTCGCCGCGCAAGAGGTCGACCCAATGGACGACGCCGTCAAGCATGCGCAGGCCTTCGCCCAGCTCGAGCCGGGACGCGCTGATGGGCTGCCAGGGGGAGTGGATCATTTTGTACACTTTCTCTGCTGACGATGGGTGGGGGAACCGGGGGATTGCGCCATCCGGCGGTTCAAAGCGTCAAAGCCGGGCCAACCAGGCCCGGGCAAAGCAGTACAGGCCGTAGGCACCGAGCCCCACACCGATGAAGATCAAGATGCCTTCCCCGAATGGCAGTGCGGTGAGAGCTTTCAAGGCACCGTCCAGGCCGGCGGCGTCTTCGGGGTTCACCTTGACGGCGGCAACGACGAAGAGTACGCCGAGCGTAAAGATGGCGATGCCTTTCGCGATGTGTCCTGTAATCCCCAGCGCCGCCACGGCCTTCCCTGCGGGGCCTGCAGGCATGACGAGGTCATCGCGAAACTTCCTTCGCGCACCCTTGTACACGAAGTAACAGCCAACACCGGCCGTGATGAGGCCAACGAGGATGAGCAGCCACTGCCCGCCGGGAAGCGAGAGGATGGTCCCGCTGGCCTGGCTGCTGCTGGAGCTTGAGTCTGTTGGATTCCGGAGCACCAACGACAAAGCGGTGGAGGCAAGGGCGGCATAGGCGACGCCATTGCCGAGCAAAGCCAGGCTGTGGCCCCACCGCTTCTTGGACGAAGATCCGATGCCAAGCCCGGCTTGCAGGAGATACCACAAAGCCAGGGCCGCGAGGCCTGTGACAGCGACCCACAAGATAACCGTCCCGCCGGGCAGCTTCGCCACCTGCGCAAAGGCACCGGACTGGTCCGACTCGCCGCCTTGGTGGCGGGCAACACGGATGGCCAGGTATCCCATGAGCAAATGCATCAGGCCGCTGGCCGCGAAGCCGATCCTGGCGACAGTGCCCAGGACCCGGCTGTTTCCTGCCCGACTGGCGGTGCGCCGGGCCTCCCGGCCGGCCCTCACAAGCCGTCCTTCTGCGGATTCGATGCGTCCTTGTGGATCATCTGGTGCTCCTTCATGGCATTGTCCAGCCCTGCTACTCCGGCGAACCCGTCATTCTGATGGTCAGGGCCAGCGGTTCGACGCTGACCAACAGGTGGGATGCCTGGCCCGCATGGTCGCCGTCGAGCTGGAATTCCTGTGGCTGGTCCAGGGCGATTTCCGCAGTCCTGCCCGAGTGGCTTTGCAGGGACTTGTTTTTGTTCCGGCCCCTGCTGAAAATACCGGTGATGACGTTCAGCCACCCAAAACGGCCGCGCGGCGCCAGGATCAGCAGGTCCAGAATGCCGTCGGTGACTGACGCGTCCGGGAAGATCTGCACACCGCCCATTAGCTTGCCGCAGTTGCCCACCATCACACTGCGGACTTTGCTGCGGACCGGGCGCTGCCCGTCGATGGTCACTGTCGCGGAGACCGGCTTGCCCGGCAGGTGCCGAATGCCGGCTTCGACGTAGGCCAGCCACCCCACCCGGTCCTTGAGCCCGTCGACGGTGCCGCCCATGATGGCAGCGTCGTAGCCAAGCCCTGCGGCAACCAGGAACAGCTGCTCGTGCCTGCCATGGTCAATGACGGCCCTGACGACGTCGATCTTGGCTTCGGATCCGTTCAGAGAGTCCTTGGCCGCGTTGAGCGGATCCGTCACGTCAATGCCGAGGTTGCGGGCCAGCAGGTTGCCGGTTCCCAAGGGCACCAAACCCATCGCCATGTCCGTGCCGGCGAGTATCTCGGCAACAGCACGCACGGTGCCGTCCCCGCCCGCTGCCAGGACGACGTCGACCCCTGCCTCCAAGGCCTGCCGGGTTTGGCCGGCGCCTGGGTCCTCTTTCGAGGTTTCCAGCCACAGCGGCTCGGCCCATCCGGCCTCCGCGCACAGCTGGAAAAAGTTTGCCTTGAACTGTTCGTCCGGGGCCTTCATCGGATTGATGACCACGGCGGCACGTTTGTCCTGCCGGAGCTGCTCTTCTGCCATGACGTCCCTCGTGTTTGCGTAAATGTAGACCGGACTTGAATACTAGCCCGAATGGCAGGTGGGAGGGCCTTGCTGGACCCGCCCGCGCGCCGATTCAGAGAATGCCGTGGACCTTCAGCTGCTGCGCCAGGCCGGCACCGTCCGGTGCCGAAACCCACGTCACAGCCCCGTGCCCGGACTTGGCCGAGTCCTCGAACGTGCGGCCACCGGCCAGGATGGCCTCACCGGCGGAGAGTTGGCGGATGGCAATGGCAGCCGTCTGCGCCGCGTGGGTGCGTGCAAACTCGGCGTAGATGTCCGGGTCGTGCTGTCCGTCGTCGCCCACAAGCAGCCAGCGCATGCCGGGAAATTCCTGTGCGAGCCGCGCCAAATTCTTGTGTTTGTGGTCCGGCCCGCTGCGGAACCAGTGCTGCCGGGTTGGCCCCCAGTCGGTGAGCAGCAGCACGCCGTCGGGGTACAAATTCCGGGCCAGGAAACGTGTCAGGGCCGGAGCCACATTCCACGCGCCGGTGGAAAGGTACAGGATTGGCGCCCCCGGGTGCCGGGCAACGACGCGGTCGAGCAGGACCGCCATGCCCGGGGTTGGTGTCCGTGCGCGCTCGCTGAGGACAAGGGTGTTCCACAGCGCCAGCAGCGGCCTGGGCAGGGCCGTGACCATGACGGTGTCGTCAATGTCGGAGACGATGCCAAACGTGGCGTCCGGATCGATGACCTGGATGCGGGCCTCGGCCGGGGCGGTGTCCGGGCTCCGCAGGACAACCGTGTGCCACCCCGGAGCCAAGTCGGAGTCCAGGACCACGTCCACAAGCCCGCCCCCGTCGGCACGAACCTGGTGGATGACGTCGCCGATTTGCACCTCCACCCGGCTGTGCCGCACCGGGACGGTGGTGAAGGCCTGCCAGCCGCGCACCGTCCCCTTGGTGTCGTTGTCGGACGTGCTCGTCAGGACCACCCGGGCCAGCACGCGCACCCAGCCGGTGCTGCCATAGCCGGGGAAGGCGACGATGGTGGGGACGGCCCCGGTGAGGGCGGCCAGGCGGGTGCGGACGGAGTGGAGGACGTCGGCCACGCGCATCACTGATGCGAGCAAGGCCGGGGCCGGGGGTTTGCGCGATAACGTGACCATGGCTTCACTGTCCCACAACCGCCGGCGTCGACGCGAGCTGCCGGCCGGCCCGACGTTATCGGGCAGCGTGAACGGGCTGGATGGCGTTGAGCGGGGCCCACTCCACGATGGAAAATGAGCCGCCGGACTTCTCCACCTTGAAGCCGCCGTGCCCGCCGAAGTGCGCCGGGAACATCAGCAGTCCCTTCTCAGCGGCCTCGGAGAAGATTCGCCCGCGGGTGGCGTTTGCCACGGCAGCGTCCTCGTCGAAGCAGCTCGAGGTGTGCAGATCGCGCGCTTGGGCGGCCTCGAGCGTTTTCCCCAGCTGTCACGTTGCGTTGACAGTTGGGCACGGCGCCCCGATCCCCACTGGAATGTCCTGCGCTGTCCACTGACAGCCAGTTCAGAATGGTGGGTGTTTCACGGCCCGGTTTGGCGGTTTGGGTATCCTCAGGCGGAACCGGCG
>NZ_JBQSVT010000060.1:0-17436 GCF_052376555.1 Specibacter sp. AOP5-B1-6 | reverse complement strand
CTCCGCGGACAAAGAGTGCATCTAGCTGCACTTAATGTAACTAGATGCAACGCTTGTCCGATGGATGAAAAACATGACCAGGCAGCCAGCTCCGGTGAAGTGACGCGGGCGCAGGCGGTGAAACTGCTCGCCTCGATCCCGGCCCCGCCCAAGCGGCAGTTGAAATGGCGGGATCGCCTTTTTGCGGCCATTGCCATCGTCATGGGGATGTTCTCGGGATTGCTTGCGCTGTCCGGGCATCCCTGGTGGGCTGTCATTCCCGGGGCGGCAGCGATCGCAGCCTCCAATTTCTGGATCACGGATCGGAGAGCCCGCCCCAACGAACCCCGCATCAAGGCTGGAGTCATCGCAACCATCGTGTTTACCACGTGGTTGACGCTGCCCATCTGGCGGGGGATCACGCGCGGCGACACGGTACCGTTTCCGGAAGCGTGGACTCTTGCCGGTCTGCCCCCGCGGCATGGCTGGGTTTTTACCTGGTTCTGTTCTTCCGCCGGGGTAGGAAGCAATGAGGTACCAGGACCTGGATCCCCATCTGCTTGCGCCCAAGCGATTCGTCACGCTGGCGCACCTGCATCAGGTGGAACAGGCGGACCACCCAGCGCTGCAGGATTCGTGACCTGGAGGAGCGCGGCATGGTCGAGGTCAGCAAGGAGCGCAAGAACCGATATGGCCACTCGCTGGTGAGGCTGAGCGGTGACGGCGAGAAGCGGTTCAAGCAACTCCTGAAGAACCTCAACCGAACCATCAACCAGTAAAGCGGGACTTCCACGAAGCACCGGGGCACGACGGCGTCACGCACCTGCCGGCCCGTCTCACCACCGGATCTCACCACTGGATGCGGTGGAAATCCTGCAACATTTTGTCGCCCCGTGCCGGATTCAGCGCCGCTACCCAGGAGATGCGTCCCAGCAGGTGGCCTCTGAAATCAGGGTGCCCATTCCAGTCTTGCGATTCCGGGCCGTGCACGCGGCAGTTGTGGATGATGGCCTTCAAGCGGTCAAAGTCGGGGCGGGGAACATTGGTGCGCTCGTTGACCACCACCGAGGTCACGCTTTGGCGGATACCGGCCGGGCGCACCCGGGATTTCAGCCGGTTGACGCTGTGTCCCGCATCCTCAACGATGGCCGTGGCTGCACGCACGAACGCATCCGCTCGCCGCGCCAGGTCGCGGCCGCCGCTGAAGGCGAGGTCATCGGCATACCGGGTGTAGCCGCCGTCGAACGTTTCAGCAAGGCCCGCAAGGCGCGAATCCAGCCGACGCAGCGAGAGATTGGCGACCATTGGGGAGGTGGGCGCCCCTTGGGGAAGATGGGGGATCGAGAGCGCCTGTCGCAGCGCGAACCGTTCGGCCGGATCACCACCGGGAGGCATCAGGGACAACACACGTGGCGGAACCACATGCGTGACGATGCCCGTGAGCCGGTGCGCCACCGCCTCCGTAAAACCGGATTGCCGCAGCGTGCCGAACACGCGCCCGGCGGTGACCTTGGCAAAGAAGGACACCAAATCGAGGTTCACCACCACGTCCTGCCCGGTGTGCCGTGCCGCTCCCGTGACGGCGCTGCGCCCCGGCACGAATCCGTGCGCCGCATCATGAAGTTCCAGCGGGTACAGCAATTCGCGCAGGACGGTGCGTTGGATGGAGCGCAGTCGCGGAGCCGGAATCTCCAACAGCCGGGGGAGCCTGCCCCGGCGCGTCCGCCACTCGTAGCGGTAATGCTGCAAGGTGCGCGAAGAACAGCGATTCCAGTGCTGCGTGTCGGCAAACCATTCCAGTTCCCCGCTGCTCAGGTGCAGCCGGGAGGCAAGATCCGCCAGCGTCTCGATCCGGGGCGCACCCTGCACGAGGTTCTCGCGGGCCACGGCCGAAGCGAGCACATAATTAGCCAGACGGATCGGCTTGCGCTGTTGGGCCGCCTTGGCGAGCGCATCCACAAACGGCTCGCACGCCAGGACCATCGCGGCGAGTTCGCGTGGCGCATCGACCGGCGGCCGGGGATACCCCCGCAGAACGTGGGCGGCCAGCGGTCCCAGCCAACGCCGTCGTGCACCCAAAACGTGGGCACCGGCATCCAAGAGGAACGGCTTGGTCCATTGCGGGCAACCGAGAAAAGCCTGTGCAAGCGTCGAGGCAATGGCGGAGGATGACGGGCGGGGCGTGCGCTTCAGGGTTGCTGAGGCGGCAGTTAAAGAGGCGGCGGGCCCGCCGCCGGGCCCGGTGGTCATGGCTGCGATGGCTTCCCCAATGACCTGGCTGTCTGTGCGGGTGCGCAGCTGCGCGGAGCGCAGTGACGCACCTGCGGTGCATGAATCAGGCAATACTGCGTACCCCGGGGTAGCCCCGGGGAGGGATGCGCGCCAAGGGACGCCTCCCGCCTCATCGAAGAAACCATCGCATCCAGCCATGCTAACCGAAGCTTCTACGGCCCGACGCGTTTATGAAGCACCTGTCAACAGGGCTGCCGGGGGCCCGCTGCGAGCTCACGGAGTGCGGGAGGCAGCGAACGGGGAGGTCACCTTTCAGGGAAAAGCGACCTCCCGCCGTCGTTCTTCCGGCAAGGAACTGGTGACAGTTCCGGCTAGTTCGCCCAGAACGGGTAGTCGGTGTACCCGGCGGCGCCCTCGGTGTAGAAGGTGCGGTGGTCCGGCTCGTTCAGTGGCAGGTCCTCGGCCCAGCGGCGGACCAGGTCGGGGTTGGCGATTGCGGGCCGGCCCACCACGACGGCGTCCGCCCAGGCTGCCGTGGCCTGGGCGTCGGCCAGCGTGGTGATGGTTTCAAAGCCGGTGTTCAACAGCACCGGGCCGCCGAAGCAGGTGCGCAGGGTCTGGACCAGGTGGCCGGCCGGGTCCTTGTGCAGCACGCTCAGCCCGGCGAGGCCGAGCGGCGCGATGCCGTCCACCAGGGCCGTGTAGGTGGCCTCGATGTCGGCCGGGTCGGTCTCCAGTGCGCCCTGAACGTTGTGCTCGGGAGAGATGCGCAGCCACGTCTTGCCGGCGCCGATGGCCCGGGCCACGGCCGTAACGGTCTCGACGACGAAGCGGGCACGGTTTTCGGGGCTGCCGCCATGGGCGTCGCTGCGCTGGTTGGCGCTCGGGGCCAGGAATTCGTGCAGCAGGTAGCCGTTGGCGCCGTGCAGCTCCACGCCGTCAAAACCGGCGGCCATGGCGTTGCGGGAACCCTGCACAAATTCGTCGATGATGCCGGGGAGCTCTTCGGCGGTCAGCGCGTGCGGGACGGGGAAGGGCTGTTTGCCCTCGTAAGTGCGTGTCATGCCGTCAATCGCGATGGCGCTGGGGGCGAGGACTGTGCGTCCGCCGTTCGTATCCGGGTGGGTGACCCGGCCGGAGTGCATGACCTGGGCGATGATGCGGCCGCCGTCGGCGTGCACGGCGTCGGTGACACGCTTCCAGCCCGCAATCTGCTCATCGGTCACCAGTCCCGGCTGGCGGACGAAGGCTTGCCCGGCGAAGCTGGGGTAGACGCCCTCGCTGGTCAGCAGGCCCATGGACGCGCGCTGCCGGTAGTACTCGACGACGAGGTCCCCGGGGACGCCATCGAGTCCGGACCGGGAGCGGGTGAGCGGGGCCATGACCACGCGGTTGGGAAGTTCGAGGCCGCCGAGGGTCACGGGCGAAAACAGGTTCAAGGACATCTCCAAAGTTCAGCTGACGGGGTACTTCGGGCACAACCGGCAACGCGCTGCCTGCTATTCCCGGGTGTGCGGCACGGCACTGCCGGCAAACACGACGCCGAGCCGGTTTCAGTCGTTTTCAGGCGTCTTCGTGCGGGGGAGGAAGCTCCTCCAGCAAGTGGAGCTGGTCGGCGGTGTCGATGTCCGCGCCGTCCGCATACGGGCTGAAGTCCACCAGGTCAACGACGTCCGGGTGCGCAGCCAGGTAGGCCCGCCCGCCGGAGTCTCCCGTGGCCATGGCGGCAGCCGCGGCGGCGTGTTTCGGGGAAAACAGCACCGGATTGCCGCGCCGCAGATCACTCTGTCCGGGTGCCCCGTGACCTGAGCGGTAGGCGGCGGCGGTGATCCGGCCGGGCCGGTGCAGGGCCAGAAGTATTTCCACGAGTGCGTGGTTCATGCCCGGCTGGTCGACCAGCGCCACCAGCACCGGTCCCGCGCCGGCGGCGGCAATCCCCGCAGCGAAAGAGGTGCCCATGCCTTCACGCCAGCGCGGGTTTTCCACCACTGTGCACCCGGGCGGCAGCGGCGTTTGGCGAACTTCCGCCGCGCCGGCCCCGATGACCACGACCACTTTCCCACAACCTCCCTGCAGGAGCTGGGTTGCGGCGTGGTGCACAAGAGTGCGCCCGTGGAAGGGCAGAAGCGCCTTCGGCCCGAGCCCCAGGCGGGTTCCGGCTCCGGCGGCGAGCAGCACCGCCGTCGTGCCCGTCATGGCCTGCGCTCAGACATGCTGGTCCACGATAACCGGGTTGCCGTCCGCGTCCAGGAAACAGGCCGGCGCTGAGCCGTTATTTAATGGATCGCACCTCGGTGAATGACTCCATCCCCTGTCGGTGTCTTCGCCGAGTTCCATTGCACGCTCCATTTCTGCGGTTCAGTTCCCTTGATCGTAGCGGCACCTGCTCGCCGGCACCCGCCCACCTGCGCCCGCTGCCGGCGTCCCGCTCTGGAGACATTGCCGCCGCGGGTGCATGATGGAGCTAGGCGAACGCGCGCAGTACCTCCAATGAACCTGTTCGCCCGCCGGCCGTCCGCCGGCCCCGGACCAAGGAGCTGACTTGTCATGGACATGATGGGACTGGTTGTCGTCATTGCAGTCATTGTGGTTGTCACGATCATTATGGGCCTGATTGCCACACACGGAACGTATAAGAAGCCAAGCCACTAAACGGGAGCGGCCCGCCCGGGTGCATGACGCGGGACGCTCTGGCTTCCCGTTGCCCGGGGCCCGACGCCGTAGTTTCAGTGCGCTTTTGCGCTTAGTTGCCGCGGGGTGCCTCAGGAGAAAATTGGCGCCAATCCAGTGGTTTGCTCCACAACCACGTGTTCATCGCGACCTCGGGCGTTGGGCCCCGCCAAAAACAGGACTCTGCCCATCCGATGCACGCCAGCCATCGCTGGTGACACGCCGCTTCCCGCCCGTCTGCAGCAGCCTTTGAGCAGAGGGCCGGGTGCATGACGCATGGCGGCGGCGCGGGTCATCGTATTAAGCGCTTAATCAGATAAGATTGAGCACTGTACAACCACGTCCATTGCCGTTCCCGCCTGTCCGATTTTGCCTCATTCCCAACTCGTCACAAGGAAACCATGTCGCGGCCAACCATGCGCCAGATTGCCGAGGTCACCGGGCTGTCCGAAGCAGCTGTCTCCTTTGCCCTCAATGGCAAGGCAGGAGTCTCCTCAGCAACCGTCGAACGTGTTCATGCGGCTGCAGCAAAGCTTGGCTGGCGCCGCAATGTTGCTGCCGCGGCGCTCTCGGGGGACCGGGCAGGAGCACTCGGGCTGGTACTGGCCCGCGGCAATGACGGGCTCGACAACGATTCTTTTTTTCTGCGGCTCATTGCCGGCATTGAGTCGGTGATCAACACAGATTCTCAGGCGCTCGTGCTGCAGATTGTCCAGACTGTGGACCAGGAACAGGAAACCTATCAACGCTGGTGGTCCGAACGACGTGTCGACGGCGTGTTTGTTGTTGATCCCCGGGTGGAGGACCCCCGGCCCCGGCAGCTGAGGGAACTTGGCCTGCCTGCCTTGGCCATCGGCGGTACCCCGGAGTTTGGCCTGCCGTTTGTGGGTGTCGACGACGCTGCGGCCATGACCGTTCTGGTGCAGCACCTCGCGGAGCAGGGCCACAAGCACATTGCCCATGTGGCGGGCATCAACGATCTCTTGCACACCCGACGCCGCGTCGAGGCATTTGCCATCGCCGCCGACAGGCATGGGATCCGGGCGCACAGCAGCTACCTGACGGACTACTCCCAGCTTTCGGGAGTGGAGGCGACTGAGGAAATCCTGGGGCTGCCCGACCCGCCCACGGCCGTCATTTATGACAACGAGGTGTTGGCGCTGGCCGGTCTTGCGACCTTCAACAGCCACCGTGTGGAGGTCCCAGGCGACATGGCGGTCGTTGCATGGGAGGACAACATCATTTGGACGGCAATCCGGCCACAGTTGACAGCGTTGCGGCGGGATCCCGGTGTCATGGGTGTTGAGTCGGCCCGCAGCCTGCTGGAATTAATTGCGGGCAGGGTTCCCAAGGACGTCCAAATTCCGGTCCCGGAACTGATCGTGCGGAACTCGACAGTGGCGGAACCTCACACCGGCAGGTAGCTCAGGTGTCCAGGCAGGGGCGATCGCCTGTGTCCGGCGGTGAAGTGCCGATTGCACCGAACAAACCGCGGAACTCCGCGTAGCCCTCGAAGGGTTTGGGTGAGCCCCACAACTGTTGGGCCAAGGAACGGAACCAGTCGATTGCCTGCTCCGCCACCTGCTCCTCGGTCATGGCCGAGGGGTCATCGCACCAGATGGACATCACTGCGCCGGCGACTGGAATGGCCGGATCCAGGTCGTCATCCAACGAACCGGCCGAGCCCATGAAACGGTGTGGGTGCCATAGTTCGTACACCCCTTGTGCCGACTTCCGGCCGGTCACCGCGGGCTTATCCTCGGCTGACAGCAGGAAATACAGATGGTCGCCGTTTCGATTGACCAGGCGATGGCCCGCCTCGTACAGTGCGCCAGCGCTTGGTTGGCTGGCATTCCAGCGGATCCAAACGTCGACGTCGATGGTCCAGTCAAGCCGGACGCCGCCAATCCCGGGATGGATGTGGTCATTCCAGACCCGCACCTGTTTTCCGTTTTCCCGCAGCAGGGTGTTGAGCTCATTGAGGTACAGCACATAGCCGTCCAGCGGCGTGGATGTCATGGAACCGGTCTCCTGCTCCGCCCATGCAGCCAAGCCGGGGAAGCGCAGCGGGTTGCGGTGCTCCTCCGGTTCCCACGGGGCGGCAAAGAATTCGTCACCGCCCAGGTGGAAATACGGTCCCGGAAAATGGTCCGCCCATTCAAGCACGACGTCGGCCACCAATGATCGAGCCGCAGCGTCGGCGACATTCAACTTGTCTGCCGCAACGGCCCCGTGGCGGTCGGTGAGGGCCAGCCCGGGGTGCTGGGACACAATTGATGCGGCATGGGAGGGGGTGTCGAACTCGGGCACCACCGTCACATGGTGGGTTGCAGCCACGGCCAGGATCTCCTCCAAGTCCGAGTAACTCAGGTGCCTTTCACTGACGATTTTCGGGTGGCTGGTGCACTCCAGGCCGACACCGGCATTGTCACTTAGATGCAGGTGCAGGAGATTCAGCTTCAGCCACCCCATGTCGGCAATCAGCCGTTTCAGCCACGCCGGAGTGAAATACTTGCGGCCCACATCCACCATCACGCCGCGCTGTGCAAAGGCAGGCCAGTCAGTGATGGTGCCGGTGACGGCACCGCCGCGGCGCAAAAGTTGCAGCAACGTGCGGGTGCCGTAGTAGGCGCCAGCCGGTGCCGGTGCGGTGATGGTCAGGACTTCCCCCGCCGTGATCCGGTAGGACTCAGCCTGCTGCTCCGGCGTGAGTTGAACACCATCGAGAGTACAAAGCTCCAGGAGAATGTCGCCCGGTTCAGAGCTGCCACCACTGCCCCCGTCCAGGGACGGGATGTGCACCGCACCCAGCTCCCCGGACACACCCAGATCCGAGGCCAATTGCGCAGCCAATTGGCCCAACAAGGACACATCCTGTTCCTGCACGACCACACGCGGGCGGGACGGCAGCACCCAGGAGGTGACGCCGTCGTCCATCCACCGCTGCACGGCAGGGATGGTTTGTGGCCCCATTATCGGCTCCGCCCGGTCTTGGCCGCGATGTCGGGACGTTCCTGCCAAGGGTGTGGTCCGGCAGGCGGGCGGAAGTCAACGCCGGCGGCCGTGAGGCGGTCAAGGTGGGCGCCGTCCAGACGCGCCACGAAGTCCGCGTAGTCCCGGTGCCGGCTCCACGCCAGCTCGGCGAAGGCGCAGAGGCGCGGGTAGGTGTTGTAGTCGCGGATCTCGCGCGTGTCCAGGTACTCCGTCCAGAGCTGCGCCTGGATGCCCGTGATGGCGGCGCCTCCGGCTTCGGCGGCGGCCAAAACGCGCGGTTCCAACGGTTCGAATCCGTACAGCTTCTCCGTGGACAACAGCGGCTCGCAGCCGCTGGGCTCCCGTGGATCGTTGTTTTCCCGGTAGTCCAGGTACAGGTGCGAATAGCAGGAAATGGTGGTGTCGTGGCCGGCGGCAAGGCTGGACACCACGGTGTCCAGCCCGCCCCACGCGTTGACTACGGCGGTCTGCGGCAGGGCCGGGCTGACGGCCTCGTGCCATACGCCGGCGCGGCGGCCATTGGCTGCCAAGTGCGCTGCGAGCTGGCCCAGGAACCAGCCGTGCAGCTGTTCCACGGACGCCAGGCCCAGGTCCGCCGCACGCTGCCGCACGGTCTCCGAGGAGTGCCAGCGATCGTATGGGACTTCGTCGCCGCCAAGGTGAATGACGGGCGCGTCAAAGACGTCCATGACAGTGTCGAGCACGGTGCGGAAGAACTTCAGCGTGTGCTCGGAGGGGTCAAGGATGCAGTCGTTCACGCCCCAGCCGGTCCACACCTCCACGAAGGGCGCGCCCACGCCCAGCTGCGGGTACGCGGCAATGGCTGCGACCGAGTGCCCGGGCAGGTCGATCTCCGGAATGATCGTTACGCCGCGTTCCTTCGCGAATGCCACGGCCTCGCGCAGGTCCTCCAGTGAGTAGCAGCCGCCGTGCGGGCGCCCCGTCATGAACCGGGCGTCCCCGGTGTGGACCGCCATGGTGTCCCTGCGCCACGAACCAATTTCCTGCAGGCGCGGAAACGCAGGAATTTCCATGCGCCAGCCCTGGTCGTCCGTGAGGTGCAGGTGCAGGGCGTTGAGCTTGTGCGCGGCAGCCAGGTCGATGAACCGCAGCAGCTCGTCCTTGGGCATGAAGTGCCGCGCCACGTCCAGGTGCACGCCGCGGAAAGCGAAGCGCGGCTGGTCCGTGATGCTCACGTGGGGAAGTTCGACGCCGGCCCCCCTCTCGGGTGCCGGACTGAACCCGCGCCTGCCAACAAGCTGGCGCAGCGTCTGCGCGGCGTTGATGGCGCCCGCCGCCCCGGCCGCCTCGACGGTGATGCCCGCCGCGCTGACGTCCAGTTTGTAGGCGCCGTCCGCCAGGCTCGTGTCCTCAGCGATGTGCAGCCACGCCCGGTCGCCGCCGGGAGTGTTCGCGGGGACTGGCTGGATGCGGGCATCCAGCCAATCCTCCAGCGCTCGTGCCAGCCAGCCGCTCAACGGTGTGAACGACGACAAACTGACAATGTCTGGGACGGTGGTGAATCCATCGTGCTCCACCACCGAGGCTGGTGCCGGGACCAAGTTCAATTCGCTCATGCCTGAACCTGCCCTGTCCAGATGTTGGCGTCGCTTTCGACGGGTGCAGCATTGGCGGCGGCGGCTGGGATGGCACCAACGTGGGCGGTCGAGACTACGTTGGTGATGCCGCGTGCCGCCAGGTAGGCTGCGTCCGTCAGTCTGGATTCGCGGACCAGCGTGGGATTCTCGCCGCGGGCGGTCAGCTCCAGCCAGGCGGCAAACACCTCACCGGACGGATCTGTGACTGAACGGCCAATTCCGGTGGCTTCGTCGCCGGCGTCGAATGCCAGGGCGGTGCTGCGTTGCCTCAGCGGGGTCGGGTTGCGTTTCTCCTCGGCGATGATTTCTGCCAAGCGCCGCCCCGCGGGTTTCACCGTCCGGTCCGAGTCCAGCAGGCCCAAGGTGTATTCCAGTTCCGGGAAATCGGCCAGCTTGCGGCTGACATCATGTGAGCACCACCAGGTGACACCCCACAGGTTGGGCGTGTCCATGGAGGGGCGCAGGCTCTGTTCCAGAAAGTCCGCTGCCCCGTCCATGGCCACGGCCGGGTGCGGGGCACCAATCTCCTGCAGCCACACCGGCCGGTCTGCCGACTCTGCCCACGACTCGGCAAGCTGCACCAGGTAGTCCGCAAACAACGTGCGGGCCGGGTGCCCCGCAGGGAAGAGCCGAGCCACGGAGGTGAACACCCAGGAGTGAACTGCGGTGGAATTTCCCAGTGAGGCTGCCTGGCGCGGCGTCACGGGGGCCGAATCGATAAACCAGACGTTGTCGTCGAAACTGTGCTGGTGCATGCCCTCCGGCCACACCTTCTGCACTGCTGTGAGAAGCGTGTTGATCCACTCACCCATTTGTGCAGGCGTGGTTGTCTGCTTGTCCGGGTGGCGTTCAACCGCAAACTGGTTGGTCTCATTGCCCAAGGTCATGCCCAGCACGTTGGGCCGCGAGGTGACCTCGGCGGCCAGTGCCGTGACAAGCTCAACTTCGGCAGCAATCACGTCCGGGTCGGTGAAAATGTTGCGCCGGTGCCAGCTGGTGACCCACGACGGCAGGAAGTCGTAACTGGACAGATGGCCCTGCAGCCCGTCCACCGAAACGTCCAGGCCGAATTCGGCGGCCACATCAACCACCTTGCCCACATCGGCAATGCCGGCGGGACGGATCAGGGAGCGGTTTGGTTGCAGGAGCGGCCACAGCGGAAATATGCGCACATGGTCCAGGCCAATCGAAGCAATCGACTCCAGATCCGCCTTTACGGCGTCAAGGCTGAAATCCTGCCAGGAGTGGAACCAGCCCTCGCTCGGCGTGTAGTTCACCCCCCAGCGCAGTGGTTGCCTGCGGATCGGGGAAAAGCTGTTCACTTGGTGCCTTTCTTCAAACGCAGGGTGACAATCTGGAATGGCCTCAGCGCCACCGTCACGCCCCCGGTCGTGCCCGCCATGATTTCCGTCCCTTCCATGCTCCGTGCTGCGGTGAGGGCGCCTGATGAGTATGGCTGCTCCAGCAAGTTGTTCTCGGCGGCGGAAACCAACTCGAAGGAGGTGCCCAGTGTTACCGTGGCGCGGGCGCCAAGGGGCTCATACAGGCGCACGATGACATCGCCGCTGTGGTCGTCGGCGAGCTTCACGGCCTCGATCAGGGCTGCGGGGGAGCTGGTGGTGACCAGCGGCGCCACCATGGTGCCAGGGAGGGAGCGGGGCGGGAGGTTGAGTGCGTAGCCGGCTGCCACGGCGTCGGAAACGTCAGCGCCCACGACGAAGGCGTATTTGAACTGGTGGTTGCCCTGGTCGGTTTCCGGATCCGGAAACTTGGGTCCGCGCAGCAGCGACAGGCGCACCGTGGTGTAGCTGGAACCATCGCCGCCCATGTGGCGGGAAATGTCATGGCCGTAAGTGGAATCGTTGATCACAGCGGCGCCGAAACCTGGCTCGCTGACGTGGACCCAGCGGTGCGCACAGACCTCAAAGCGGGCGCTGTCCCAGGACGTGTTTTCATGCGTGGGGCGGGTGATGTGGCCGTATTGGGTCTCAAAGCGGGCCGAGTCGGCGTGTACGTCGATGGGGAATGACGCCTTCAAGAGAGTTTCCTGTTCATGCCAGTCGATGTTGTTGTGCACGGTGACCTGCTTGGAATCCGGGGCGATCCGCACTTCCTGGACGACCTTGGAATTGCGGAACGAGCGCGCAATGGTAATCACCACGGTACCGTCCGCTTCGGTGGCTGTCTCCAGTGAATCCAGTTCGCGGATGTCCGTGACGGTGTTCTTGTAGAACTCGTCAATGTCCCATGCGTCCCACATGTTCGGGAAGTCCGCGTGCAGCTGCAGCAGGTTCGCGCCCTGTCCGGCCGGCACCACCTCGCGGCCGGCAGCCACGTCAACCATGGAGGTGATGACGCCGTCCGCACCGAGCGTCACATTGATCAGGCCGTTGTGCACAACCATGTCGCCGCTGCCACCGGCGTCGCGCCGCACCGTTACCCCCGCCGTGGCCAGTGCCGGGGCGGACGCACTGAAGGGGGCAATGCCGTTGCGGGGGAAGGGGGAACCGTTAAAGACGACGGCGGCCGGGCCGGTCGGGACCTGGCCCCCGATCCCCGGCTGCTCCGTGGCCGTCGTGGCCCCACACCCGGTCTCCGCAAGCGCCGACTGTGCGCGGGTGATCACCATATCCAGGTCGACCGCGATTTCTGCGTAGCGTTCGGCGGCTTCGCGGTGCACCCAGGCGATGGAGGAACCTGGCAGGATGTCGTGGAATTGGTGGAGCAGGACCAGCTTCCAGATGCGGTCCAGTTCCTCATACGGGTAGTCGATGAGGCCTCGTACGGCTGCCGTGGCGCTCCACAGTTCCGCCTCACGCAGGAGGTGTTCGCTGCGGCGGTTCCCCTGCTTCGTCAGCGCCTGCGAGGTGTAGGTGCCGCGGTGCAGCTCGAGGTACAGTTCACCCTTCCACACAGGGGCGTTGGAGTACTCCGCCTCGGCAGCGGTGAAGAATTCCTGTGGCGTCTGGATGGTGACCTTGGGAGATCCCTCCAGGTTCTTAGTGCGTTTCGCCCGGGCCAGCATTTCCCGTGTGGGCCCGCCGCCGCCGTCGCCCCAGCCGAACGGGACCAGGGAGTGGTTGGAGGCGCCCTTGTCGCGGAAGTTGCGCACGGCATGCGCCAGTTCCGCACCGGACAGTTGAGAGTTGTAGGTGTCGGCGGGCGGGAAGTGGGTGAATACCCGGGTGCCGTCGATCCCTTCCCAGTTGAAGGTGTGATGCGGGAACTTGTTGACAGTGTTCCAGGATATTTTCTGCGTCAGGAACCATTTTGCACCGGCCAATTTGACGATCTGGGGAAGCGCGGCGGAGTAGCCGAAGGAGTCGGGCAGCCACACTTCCTGGCACTGGATGCCGAAGTTTTCGCGGAAGAAGCGCTGGCCATAGGTGAATTGCCGGGCCATGGCTTCAGAGCCCACCATGTTGGTGTCTGATTCCACCCACATGCCGCCCACCGGGATGAACCGCCCGTCTTTCACGGCGGCCTTGACCTTGGCGAAGACCTCGGGGCGTTGTTCCTTGATCCATTCGTACTGCTGGGCTGAGGACATGGCGAACTGGAATTCGGGATGCTCGTCCAAAAGATTAACGACATTGGAGCTGGTGCGGGCCACCTTGCGCACCGTCTCGCGCAAGGGCCACAGCCAGGCGGAGTCGATATGGGCATGGCCAATGGCTGTCAGCAGGTGGGCGCTGGCGTTGGCCGACTGCGCCAACACTTTTTCCAGTTTTTGGCGGGCCGACGCAGCCGTGCCGGCAACGTCGGTGAGGGAAACGGCGTCGAGCGCGTGTTCCAAGGCGTACAGGATGTCCCAGCGGCGCGGGTCTCCGAGGTCAAGCTCGGCCTGGAGCTGGTGCAGAACTTCCAGATCCTGAACCAGCTCCCACACGCCGGTGTTGAAAATGTTAATGTCTGCCCGGGCCATCGTGTAGCGGGGTGCAGGGCCGGCCGTGGACTTTTCGCCAAGTTCGGTGGGGTCAAATGGGTTGTAGTCCAGGATCAACGGATTGGCAGCGGCTTCGAGGAAAAAGTCAATCGTCTCCCCGCCGACGGCGCTCTTGGAGACCGGAAGCCACTGATTGAACGGGTTCAGGGCCTTGATGACGCTGCCGTCGGGGTTGTAGGCCAAGCCTTCGGCCTGGAATCCGGGGGAGTGGGTCTCCCATCCGAGGTCTATCACCAACTCCACGTTCTTGCCGGCAGCCCCAGCCGGAACGGTGCCGGTCACGTGGATCCAGCTTGTGCCCCAAGCCGGACCCCAAACCTGGCCCACGGCAAAGGGCTGGTACGCGTTGGTGGTGGGGAACCCGCCGGCCTGGGTGGCGTCGTGGTCCGCATGGGCTCTGGCGAAGGCCACCGCCGGTGACACGGGTTCGCCCTGGCCGCCGTCAACATGCCAGGCAGTCATCTGCAGACCAGCAACGGGTGTGTGAACGGCGGGAAGAATCCGTTCCTTCAGGACTCGGACCAGGCGGTTCTCGATCAAACTGTGGTTGTTATGCATTCAGATACTTTCAGCAGGTGGTGGGTGCAGGCAGGGAGCAAGGGTCAGCCCTTGAGGGCTCCCTCGCCGATGCCTTTGAAGAATTGTTTTTGCAGGATCAGGAACAAGACCATAAGCGGGATGACGGCGATCATGGTTCCTGCGGCGACGACCCGGGGATCTTGGTTGAACGTGCTTTGCAGGTAGTTCAGGCCAACGGTCAGGGTATACATGTCTGTGTCGGTAAGGACCAGCAGTGGCCAGAGAAAGTCGTCCCAGCTGCCGATAAAGGCCATCAGACCGACGACGGCCAGGGTGCCTTTGACCGAAGGAAGGCCGATGCGCCAGAACCTCTGCCAAGCGTTGGCACCGTCGATGATGGCGGCTTCGTCAATCTCATGGGGGAGCGCAAGGAACGCGTTCCGCATCAACAGGACGTTGAGGGCGCCGATGCAGCCCGGCAGGAAGACACCGGCAAGCGTGTTGGCCAGACCCAGGCCGTTCATCAATTGCAGCAGCGAGATGATTGATGCTTCGCCGGGAATCAGGAGCGCCGCAATGAAGATCGTGAAGGCCAATGACTTCCCCCGGAATTTCAGCCGTGCAAGGGCGTAGCCGGCCATCGATGCGCCAATGATGTTGATGCCGACGTTGAAGACGGCAACAAGTGTGGAGTTCAGCGTGAATTTGAGGATGGGGATGATCTCGGAAACACGGACATAGTTGTCCCAGTTGGCGTCAACGGGCAGCCACCTGGGTGGCATGGAGTACAGGTCGTCGCCAATGCCTTTGATGGATGTCAGGAATTGCCAGGCGAACGGCCCGATCATGATGGCCACGACTCCCAAAAGCAGCAGATAGCGGAGAACCAGGGGTGTCAGCCGGATTCGGTGACCTTCCTTGGTTTCATACGACCATGGCCGGCCCGCGCGTAGTTTGGCCTGCTTGTCAGATTTCACTGGCTTGTCAGTGACTGAGGTGCTCATCAGCCCTCCTTGGAACTGGTGAGTTTGAGATTCAAGGCCAGCAGGCCCAGCGTCAAGACAAAGAGCACCACCGAAACGGCCGATGAGTAGCCCAGTTGGGCGGACAACCCGGTCCCTGACGATTGGATCAGTGTCACCAAGGTGGTGTCCTGCCCGCCCGGCCCGGACGTGGGACCTGCCAACAGATAGACCTCAGAGAAGACCCTAAACGCTGACACCGAAGAAATGATGCCGACCAAAATCATCGTTGTGCGCATGGCAGGCATGGTCACGTAGCGAAAGCGGCGGAAAGAACCGGCACCATCCATCTGCGCCGCTTCGTGAAGTTCGCTGGGGACATTGCTTAGGACAGCAAGGTAGACAACCATGTAGTAGCCAAGACCCTTCCAAATCGTCACCACCATGGCACACATGAGTATCAGCCAGTGATTGGACAAGAAAGGGATGGGGCCGGTGATCACATTCATTGATTGCAGCATGCCGTTGATGAGGCCGCGGTCGTTGAACATCCATTGCCAAATGATGACGACGACCACCATGGAGGCAACCACCGGGGTGTAGATGGCCGTCCTGATAATCCCTATGCCAGGAATCGTGCGCTGGACAAGGAGCGCCAACAGCAGCGGAATCACCACCATAAAGGGAACAACGCAGACTACGTAGAGCAGGCTGTTTCGGAACGCCACCCAAAAGAGCGGGTCAGCAAAAACGTTCGCATAATTGGCCAGGCCCACGAACTCGCCATTGTCGAACGGCCTGGCGTTGGTGAACGAGTTGAAGACGGTGCGAAGAAATGGATAAAAGCCGAACAGCAATGTGATGACAAGCCCGGGGCCGAGAAACAGCCACGGGGACACATTGCCGTTCAACGAAACTTGCCGTCCCGCTTTCCGGCCAGGCGGCGTATTTGTGACCTGTGTGGGGTTGGCCGCAATCTCCGGCTGTGCGGTGTGTGTCTCGACGGTCACGGCTGTTCCTAGGCCATCAGCTGGTTGCACTTGGACACGGAGTTGTCGAGTGCGTCCTTTGCCGACTGCTTGCCAAGGACGGCATCGGAAATTTGCTGCTGCACAAATGTTGCCATGGGATCCGTGTACTGCACGGGATGGAACGTCTCAGCTGTCTTGAGCTGCTTTGCAGATGCGACGCGGAGGGAGGTGTTTTGTGTGCCGTCTTCCTTGCTGAAGAACGGGTCATCAAGACTGCCTGCGCTGGAGGGAAAAATGTTCACCACCTTGGCAAATCCCATTTGGTTCTCGGCGTTGGTCACAAACTTCGCGAACGCGGCCGCCGTCGGCAGGTTCTTGCTCTTGGCCGATACGGAGAGGTCCTGAACCGACATGACGTATTTGCTGATGCTGGTGAAGGCAGATCCGATCCCCAGGTTCTTGGCGAGCTCTGGAGCGTTCTTTTCAAAGTTTTGCAGGTCATAGGCGCTGCCGGCATTCATGGCGATCTGACCGCTCATGAAGGCTTCGCCCACGCCTGTATATTTCATGCTCAAGCCCGCCGGAAGGATCCCCTTGGCATCGAATGCAGACTTGTAGGACTCGATCAACTTTGCCGCCTTGTCCGTGTTGAACGTAAAGGCTGTGGCATCGGCGTTCATCAGATCGATCCCGGCAACACCGAAGTCGGACAATTCGGGAAGGTTGCCCCACATGTAGAACTTGCCGTTGACGTTCTTCCCGAGTGTGGTGGCTTGGCTGAGCATTTCCTCGTAACTCGCCGGCGGGTTTTCTGCATCAAGCCCAGCCTCCGTGAACAGCTTCTTGTTGTAGAAGTTGGGTCCCGTGTTCAGCTACCACGGGTAGCTGAAGGCTCCTTCCGGGCTGGCGTATCGGCCGGCATCCCACGAGCCCGGGAGATACAACTTCGCGGCATCAGGATCGGCCGTGGTGAGATTGAGGAGAGCTCCTGCCTGGGCCAGCGGGTAGGCCAAGTCGGGTGCCATGTTCACCACATCCGGCAGAGAGTTGGACGTCACCTGGGACTGGAGCTTTGACGCGTAGTTGTCCGCCGGCTGGTCCATCCACTTGACCGTCGTGCCGGGGTTTGCGGCTTCGAAGTCTTTGATGACCTTGGTGAAGTAGTCGGAGAAGCCTGCCTTGAGGTTCCAGGTCTGAAAGGTGATTTCACCCTTGATGTCACCACTGATTGACTGTGCTGTGGACGTGGCGGTTTTTGACCCGCAAGCACTGAGGGCGAACGTTCCCAGGGCCAGTGATGCGACCAATACGCTTCGTCGGGAGGGTGTCGAATTTACCTGCATCGTAGCTCCTTTGCTGATGACCGGCCAGGATATGCTGCACATCACTTAGCCGCTTAAGTACTGGAGTCAATAGAACCACTAATGCGCTTAAGTAACCAGTGTTTCGCTAAATATTAATTTGAGCCTCCGCCCAGGGGTCTCAGGCCCCATCGCGGATGCAACTGTTTCCGGGCGGTGCCCATCATCAGGTCACATTCCTTTCTCCCTGTAGGAGCAAGGTGG
>NZ_JBQSVT010000059.1:0-17511 GCF_052376555.1 Specibacter sp. AOP5-B1-6 | reverse complement strand
CTGGTTGGAAAAACTTGAAAATTTTCCTGGCGAGGGAAAAATCTTGCGAGTTATTGCCGAAAAGGTCTTGACGGTGATGCAGACCACACATAATCTGGTGCAACAGTGTTGCGTTGAACGCAACCCGAAACTCTTTGGTGGATCAAATGACAAATCAGCAACCCACAAGCTCCGGCAGGGCGGCAACGATGCCGCAACGTCCCGAGCCGACGAGCCTGAGTGGACAGCCCTACCCCGAGGATTGCAACCAGGTATCCAAAAGCACTTTGCGCCGCGTGGTTGGCGCCAGCTTCATCGGCAATTTTGTTGAGTGGTTCGACTACGCCGTGTACGGCTATCTGGCAGTCACCATTTCCCACGTGTTCTTCCCCGAAGCAGACAAGCAGACCGCACTGCTGTTGACGTTCGGCCTGTTCGCCATCTCCTTCTTTGTCCGTCCCATCGGCGGCTTCGTCTGGGGGCATATCGGGGACAGGGTGGGGCGCAAGAACGCCCTGTCCCTCTCGATCCTGATCATGTCCGCGGCAACCTTCGCAATAGCATTGATACCCGGCTACAACACCATTGGCCTTTGGGCGCCGATCCTGCTGCTGATCATCCGGGTTGTTCAGGGCTTCTCGGCAGCCGGTGAATACGCCGGCGCCTCGGCCTTCCTGGTCGAGTACGCCCCGGCGAACCGGCGGGGACTCTACGCTGCCGTGGTGCCGGCCAGCACCGCCACCGGGCTGCTCCTTGGTTCCTTGATCGCGTTGCTGCTATCAGTTTCACTGGACCCGGAGCAGCTGAACTCCTGGGGCTGGCGCCTGCCGTTCCTGCTTGCAGCCCCGATGGGCCTGATTGGCCGCTACATCCGGGTGAAGCTTGAGGACACCCCGGCATTCCTGGCCCTGGAAAAGGAAGACGAAGCCATCAAGGCGCCCGTCATGGCCATGTTCCGCGAGCAATGGCGCCCACTGCTGATCGCCGTCGGTGCCGTGGTCCTGAACTCAGTGGGCTTCTATGTGGTGCTCAGTTACATGCCCACCTACCTCAGCGAGGTTGTTGGACTGGATTCCTCCCTGTCTTTCATCGCCACCACCGTGGCCCTCGCCACCTATATTGGCTTCATCTTCCTGACGGGCATGGCCTCGGACAGGTTTGGCCGCAAACGGGTCCTCATTACAGCCTCGATCCTGTTCGTGGTGCTGACCGTGCCCGCGTTCATGCTCCTGGGCACAGGAAATTTCCTGGTGATCATCCTGGTCCAGATCCTGCTGGGCGCCATGTTGACCCTCAACGACGGAACGCTGCCGAGCTTCCTCGCCGAACTGTTCCCCACCAAGGTCCGCTACAGCGGTTTTGCCGTGAGCTTCAACCTCACCAACGCACTCTTTGGTGGCACAGCATTGTTCGTCTCGACCCTGCTGATCAACGTCAGCGGCTCCGATCTGGCCCCCGGCTGGTACTTGATGGCAGCCGCCGTCGTATCCCTGATTGCCGTGTCCCTCGCCAAGGAAACGTCCAAGGACCCCCTGAAGCACTAACAGCTTCACCCAACACTTCCCCGCAACGTACAAAAGCAACAATATTAACAAGGAGTCACCATGACCATCACCACCCCCGAAACCGCCACCACCGTCGCCGAGCTGGAGCGCCTGAAGGTCCTGCACAACGGACAGAAGGTGCAGCTGACGTTCTCCGACGCCGAAATGGAGCGCCGCCTCGCCGGCCTGCGCACGATCATGGCAGCGAAGGATCTGGACGCCGTCGTCCTAACCAGCTACCACGGCATCAAGTACTACTCAGACTTCCTGTTCACCTCTTTCGGCCGCTCCTATGCCATGGTGGTGACGAAGGACGACACCGTCACCGTCACCGCGAACATCGACGCCGGCATGCCGTGGCGCCGCGGTTTCGGAGACAACATCGTCTACACGGACTGGCGCCGGGACAACTACATCTTCGCCATCCAGGAATCCCTGCGCACCCGCGGGGTCAAGGTCCGCTGCATCGGCGTGGAGGACGACTCCCTGCCGTTGGAGAACCGCAACAAGATCCAGGCCGCGTTCGACGGCGCCATCTTGGTTGACGTGTCCCAGGACGCCATGCGCCAGCGCATGATCAAGTCGGCGGAGGAAATCGTAGTCATCAAGCACGGTGCCCGCATCGGCGACCTCGGCGGCGAAGCCATCCGCAACGCGATCCGTCCCGGCATCACCGAGTACGAGGTGGCCTTGATCGGCACCGAGGCGATGGTGCACGAGATCGCCCGGACGTTCCCCAACTCGGAAATCCGTGACACCTGGGTGTGGTTCCAGTCCGGCATCAACACCGACGGCGCGCACAACTGGGCCACCACGCGCAAGCTGGCCGAACACGATATTCTGTCGCTGAACTGCTTCCCGATGACCAGCGGCTACTACACGGCGCTGGAGCGCACCTTGTTCCTGGGCGAGCCCGATGCCCGCTCGCTGGAGTTGTGGAACGTCAACGTTGAGGTCCACCGCCGCGGGCTGGAACTGATCAAGCCCGGCGCCGTCTGCAAGGACATCGCCGCCGAGCTCAACGAGATCTACGTGGACCGCGGGTTGCTCGCGAACCGCACCTTCGGCTATGGACACTCCTTCGGAGTCCTGTCGCACTACTACGGCCGCGAAGCCGGACTGGAACTGCGTGAGGACATCGACACCGTGCTGGAACCGGGCATGGTCGTCTCCATGGAGCCGATGATCACCGTTCTGGACGGCCAGCCCGGCGCGGGCGGCTACCGCGAGCACGACATCCTGGTGGTCGGTGAAGACGGCGCCGAGAACATCACGAAGTTCTCGTTCGGCCCGGAACACAACATCATCGGCGCGTAAGCCCGCAGGCTGCGGCGGCCCGTGCCGCCGCAGCCGCATTTGTCCACAACACGACCGCAATAGGGAAAGATGGTGACCATGACGACTACAGCGAACACGCCCGACGGCGCCACCACAGCCCCTGACGCCCGCGGCACATCGGTGATCGTGAATGCCATCGCGGTCCTGCGCTGTTTTTCCGCCGACGAGCCGCTGTTGGGAGTCACGGAGATTGCCCTGCGCGTCGGCATGCACAAAAGCACGGTGTCTCGGATCCTGGCCACCCTGGAGCAGGAAGACCTCGTGGAGCGTGACTCAAGCTCGCGCCGCTACAAGCTGGGGCTGGGCCTGATCGCGGTGGCCGGGCCCCTGCTGGCCGAACTGGAAGAGCGGAAAGTGGCGTACCCGCTGCTGCGCCAGCTCACGGAGCGGACGGCCGAGACCAGTGCCCTGATGGTGTGGAACGGCAGCGAAGCCATGTGCGTGGAACAAATTGCCAGCCCCCAGCAGGTCAAGCACACCACACCCCTCGGTGCCCTGTACCGCGACGCCATGAGTGCCTCGGTGCAGGTTTTCCTGAGCCTGGAACCGGAAGCGCGGGTGCGTGAACTCATCCTCAACGGCGCAATCTCCTTTGCCGGAGTCGACGAAGCAGGCATTGAAGCGTATCTGCTCCGGCTCTCCGACTCTGCCGAGCGCGGCTATGCCACAAACTACGGGGAATCATCGCTGGATGAGGTGGGCGTATCCGCACCCGTGTACGACCACCGCGGCAACCTGGTGGCCGCGGTGCTGATCCCGGCCCCACGATTCCGCGTCTCACCGGAACGCCTGGCAACCCTTGGCGCGGCCTGCGCACAAACAGCCCACCTCATCACCAGCAGGCTTGGCGGGGCTTAAACCAGCCGCCGGCGCTGCATTCCCGCGACCCCCTCAGCATTTCATCGCCGCCCTGTTCCGCCGTTCCCACCATGGCCGTGCACCCTCCCCCGGCAGCCAAGCGACCCAGGCGTTGGCGCACCGTGGGGTGAAGTCCGACGCCGGCACCGTGGCAGGCACGAGCCGTCCAGTTCCCAGCCGCTGAACACCCGCTGGACAAAGCGCCGCAGCTGGGCAAGCGGTCCCTCCGCCGGGCCAAGGCCCGCCATGGCAATGCGGGCCTCGACGTCGGACTTGAAGGTATTTAGGCCGCACGAACGGTGCCGGAAAATTGGTGCCAAAGCCAGCCCACGAGGTGGCGCCTGCCGTGGGGCTGGCCAGCACCGTTGAAGGAAAGAAATCGGCGTGAATCTCGACCAACACGCCCACCACACAGCCCTGCGACGGGCACCCCGTGTCGGTGCCAGGTCCTCTCGCCCACCTTCAACTGATTGGGGCGCCTCCGACTGCCGTGCCGTGGGTGCGTGGCCCAGTATGCGGCCGCCCCGGTGTTAAAGCGCCCGTTCGATGGCGGCGTTTCGTGAGGGCAGGTTGGCAAGGGCTCCCGTTCGGCCCAGTCCGCGCACTGCCAGCCAGGGCAACACGCCGGCAATGATTGCACCGGAGATCATGGCAAGGACTATGTAGACGGCCTTCCACTCAACGGCCCAGGCAACGTTGTACACCAGGGCACCGTTCAGGCCCAGCGCCAGACCCGCCAGCAACCCGGCCAGCAGGGCCACCGGCAGATTGAATTGGCGGTAGCGGAACAACGCAAAGCCCAATTCCGCACCGAGCCCCTGGACCAGGCCCGAGAGCAGCACGGTGAAGCCAAAGTGGGTGCCCATCAACGCCTCAACACATGCTGCAACCACCTCACAATACAAGGCGGCCCCGGGCTTGCGGATCACGAGTCCACCCAGCACTCCGGCAATCAACCAGCCGCCACCGTATAGGGCTCCCCCGGGCGGGAAAGCGACAAAAAGTGCACTGATGAACCCGTATCCGGCGGACCATAACCAGAAGATGACACCCGCGGCGACACTGAGGACCGAGGCCACCACAATGTCCACCACCCGCCATGTGCGTTTGCGGGCCCCTTGGCCGTTGTGCATGCTGTGTTCGTTTTGCAGGGCGGCATTGCCGCCTGCGAATGTCTTGCTCATGTTTCCTCCTTTGCAGGAGGGGCGGATGCGTCGGTATTTCCGCGCAGCCGAAGAGAACTCGACTCCCTTCGCCGGTACTAGCCGGAGCAGGTTCGAGGGTCTGCAGCGAACCGCACTCTCAGCGTCGACACCCAATAGCGGGTGGACGCTCCCCTGTCGTGTTTGAATTGCGGCTTCAGCCTATCCCGGCGAGCTTGTCCCCGGCGCAACGCAATCTTATGTGACAAAGGTTTGGACCCCGAGTCGGGCGAAAGCACCAACTGTTGGGTACGCAGATGCTGCAGGTTCCGCTCCCGGATGCAGCGCAGGCGGCACAATAAATACCCCAGTCAATGGCGCTCCCCCGCCACCAGCCACACGGTCGTTACCTGCGGTGCCGCCATCAGATGAGCAGGCATGTCCTGGTCCACCGTGTCTGGATTAATGATGCGGCTGCTCAGGCGTCGATGGCTCCACTGCTGTGGACCAGTTCCGCCCGGCCATCGTTGAGGTGGTAGCTAAGCCCCACCACGGCTGTTTTTCCGCTGGCCACGGCGCCGGCGACGATGGGGGATTCCTCCAGCAGGCGGGCGGCCGTCTGCTTCACATGCTCGGCCACCATCGAATTCACAGTGCTTGCACTGTCGGCGCGCAGGGCAGCCAGCACGGACGGGGTGATGAGCTCAACGATACCCCGGACATGCCCGGCCGGCATGCTGCCGGTTTCCACAGAGTCCTTCGTGGCGGTGACGGCTCCGCAACTGTCGTGGCCGAGCACCACAATAAGCGGCACGTCCAGGTACTCCTCGCCGAACTCGATCGAACCAAGTGCGGTGTTGTCGATAACGTGGCCGGCGGTGCGGACCACAAAGGCGTCGCCCAGGCCCATGTCGAAGATGATCTCTGCGGCCAGGCGGGAGTCTGAGCAACCGAAAATCGTCACAAACGGATGTTGCCCGTTCATCAGGGAAGCCCGGCGGGCAGCATCCTGGTTGGGGTGGGAGGCAAGGCTCTCCACAAACCGCATATTTCCCTCCATCAGGGTGGCCCACGCCTGGGCCGGGGTGCCGGGATGGGTGTTTCCGTGTTCTTCGCCTGTCATGGTGGTACCTTTCGAAACAACTTGGGACGTCAAGGAGAAATTCAGTGTTTCATCGACGCAACGACCGGGCGCGGCGATTTCTTCTGGACCGCGTCGTCGAACGAAGTGTCCTTGATGCGGCCGGCCCTGTTTCCCCCGTTCGGGTTTACCATAAAACGGCAGGGCCGGCTGCGCTTGCGAAAGCCGGCCCACCGGGTTGAATGGGCGGTCAATGGCGCCGAAGCCATGTTCCACTTATTGACCGCGCCGTCCAGCGAATGCAGCGCCCACATCGTGTGTGGCACCCATTGCGGCTGCCCCTTCGTCCATGCACGTGGACCCACCGGATGCCATTGGCTACGGTTGAAGCATGACAACGTCGATGCCTGCAGCGTTGCACGGTCCAGTGCGCTGGGACAGGGCGCCCCGATGGGCCCGCCGTGGGGTTGTCCGTGACTTGCTGTTGGCATGGAATCGGAGGAAGGCTTCGCAGGGCGGTTGTTTCTTCAGCGGACTGGATTGCCTGCGGCAGTTTAGTCTGCGAAACATGGCTGGGGCAGTGGAAAAGGAAGTCCTGGACATGCTGGCCCCATGGTCAAGATGCCGATTGAACATGGTGGAACCGTGAAAGCCTTCGTCGTGTCAGATCCCGAAGCGGGCAGCATCCGTTCAGTCGAGGCGGATAAGCCCCTGACCGGCCCGGATGAACTGCTGGTGCGACTATGCGCGGTCGGGGTGGGGATCCACGACTCATACTTCCTTCCGCCGAACGCCGGCCCACTTTTCCCGATCGGGATCGAGGGCGCCGGGATCGTTGCCGAGGTAGGCGCCGGCGTTGCAGACTACCGGATTGGCGACCGGATTGCTTTCGTCAGCTCAATGCAGCCAAAGGGTGGAACGTGGGCCGAGTACGCGATCGTCGATTCCCGGTCGCTGATCCTTCCGATGCCCGCCGAACTCGACTTCGTCCGGGCCGCGGGCTTGCCGGTGGCGGGCAACACGACACTTCGAGCGTTCTCCGCACTCGGACATCTGCCCGACGGCGCCTCCATCTTCATAGCAGGCGGCTCCGGAGCCATCGGGACCTTGGCCCTGCAGGTCGCACGGCGACGGGGATGGCGCGTTGGCGCCTCGGCTTCGGCGCACAATCATGACTTCATCCGTTCACTCGGCGCAGAGCTCACGGTCGACTATCACGACCACGGGTGGACCGACGATATCCGGGGTTGGATGCCTGCCGGAGTCGATGCTGCCATAGCGGTACAGCCCGGCACGAGCTCAGAATGCCTGCCTGCGGTCAGGGACGGCGGTATCATCATCACCGTTTCCGGGGACCATGTGGAAACCGAGCGGGCTGTCACGGTGGCGATGGTGGACTACCAGTCAGATGTTAGCGGCGACCTCCAACAGATGATGAGTGATGTTCTCAGCGGCGCGCTTCACCTCGAGATCGAGCATGTCTATCCGTTTGATGAGGCTGCGGAAGCACTCGCACGAGTACAGACTCGTCATGTTCGTGGCAAACTTGCACTCCGCCTGACCGACCACCATGAGTGAGAACTACTTTCGATGCATCGATCGACGGCATCTGCGGGCGGCAAGCTGAACATCATTGAACAAACTTAAGGTGCCGATTTTAATGTGCCGACTGGTGTTATTTCGTAAACGCATGAGCCCCGGCGTCACCGAAGAGACGAGGTTACACACCCCGATCAACCCGCACCTGCTACTAAAAGCCTCTATACAGACGGACTTTGCTCCCCGGCCAATGCCAATAATAGACATCTTCAACCGGTTCGGTTCCCCGTGGGAGACCCACTATGCCTGGCAGGTGCCGGAAAGAACAGCAGTTCCCAGGTTTACGCTTCAGGACAGTGCCCGCAACACCTTCATGCCGGCATCCCGCCCAGTGGCTGAGGATTCATCGATGGTCCGGGTGACCATGCCTGCCCAAAAGACTTGCTCATCCACCGGACGAAAAGCCCATGAGGCAGCGGTTCGGGGCCGGCGTACGCGCCACGCCCGAAGGGGTGGCGGCCCAATCGTGGGTTGTCGTGGCGACTGGGCGGAGGCCCGAGCGTCTCGCCAGTCAGGGAACCCAGGGCCTGCAGCACACCGACAGGGACGGCAACCACCACAGCGCGTGCGGAAAAAGTTTGTCCATCCGTGTCGATTTCCACACCGTCTGAGGAAGAACGGACCGCATGGACGACGACATTGGTTCTGATATCCAGGCCTTCAGCCACGATGGCGGCGACCTGGTCGTAGCCCCCAGGAACCTTGAAGTCCTCGTATTCATCCAAGGAAGGAACAACACCACCAGCGCTGATACAGGGCACCATGTGCAGTGCGTCGGTGATCTCCGTGGCCGGAAGTCCATGAAGCGGTTCGGAATCCGTTTCGACGAGCTGGAGCGCGAGAGTGAAGTTTCCTGGTTCAATGCCCAGTCACCTCTAAAAATACCAGCTGTTGCCCTGCAGCCAGGTGCAGGACCCATGTATCTCGCCGTCAACTGAGTTTCGTTGCTTCGTTGCCAGTGCGGGGCTTCCGCGGCACGCACTTAGCTATGAGCGCGGCTGAAAGTGGTGGCCAGGCCGAGTCCAGAAACGGCTTCGGTTCGGAAGGCGCAGCCGTGGCGGCAAGGTGGTGACCGGGCCGATCATGGCCTCCAAGAAAATGGACTCTGTCCCCAACGAAATTGCCGTCACCGTCGGAGCACACTGAGCAAACCACCGCTCACAACGCAGCAGGTGCCGCGCCATACTGGCCGTGACACCTGCTGTGTTGCATTGCTTTGCCCACGCCAAAGATTCTCCAGCGGAGGCTGCGTTGCCCGGCCCATGATCCCGGCCGGCAGAGGTTGCGGCGCTTCCGGATTGCCTGGTGCTATTTTCGTGGGTGGCCCTCCACAATCTGTGTGAAGCGGGTGATGTAGTCCTGTAGGAAATTGATGGTGGAAACTTGGCTGATGATGCCGTCAGCGTTGATGAGACTCGGCGATTGCGAGAGGAACACTTCCGGCTGGTCCGGGGTGGGCATGTCAAAGTAGGACAGTGCGAGGCGAAGGTTCTTTTGTGAGCTATATCCGCCCATGCGCCCGGCTGAGTGGCTGATGATGGCAACTGGCTTGTTCTTCCATGCCACGTCACCGTTGGGTTTGGAACCAACGTCCACCGCATTTTTCAGGCAGGCCGGGATGGTGCGGTTGTTCTCTGGGGTGACAAAAAGGACGCCGTCGGAGTCCTTGATACTTTCCCGGAACCGAGTGTATTCGACGGGCGTGGGTTTGTTGCTGGCTGCGGGATCGTCATAGTCGAAGTCGTAAAGCGGCAGGTCACGGATTTCCAAAATCTCGGCATGGTAGTTGGCTGGGAAGAGTCCAATGGTGTTGATCGCGATTTGGCGGGCATGGGAGCCCGCGCGCAGGCTGCCGACGAGGATGGAAATCTTTTTATGAAAGGTCACGCTGGTCCGTTCTCATGGTGAGGGGTTCGGAGGGGCTAGAAGTTCCAGTCATCATCGCTGGTGTCCTCGGCCGTGCCGATGACGTAGGACGAGCCGGAGCCGGAGAAGAAATCGTGATTTTCATCGGCGCCTGGTGAGAGCGCGGCGAGGATCTCTGGGTTCACTTCGGTTTCTTCGGCAGTGAACCGTGCCGGGTAGCCGAGGTTCATGAGCGCCTTGTTGGCGTTGTAGCGGATGAAGACCGCTACATCATCCATGAGCCCGAGGGGCTCATAGAGCGCTCCGGAGTAGTCAAGTTCGAGTTCGTAGAGCTCTTCGAGCAGTTCATACGTGAATTCCCGCATGGCTTCTTGTTCCGCCGGCGTGTGGGTTTCAAGCCCTCGCTGATACTTGTATCCGGAGTAGTACCCGTGAACTGCCTTGTCACGGAGGATGAGCCGGATCATGTCGGCGGTGTTTGTCAGCGTCGCGTGGACCGAGAAATGCAGGGGCAGGTAGAACCCTGCATACAGCAGCAAGGACGAGAGCAAGGTTGAGGCAACCTTGCGTTTGAGCGGATTGTCACCGTAGTAGTGCTGCAGCACGTTCTTGCACCGTATCTGCAGCACATCGTTGCCGACAGCCCATTCGTAGGCTTCATCAATTTCCTTGGTGCTGGTGAGCGTGGAGAAAACTGAAGAATAGGAGCGGGCATGGACGGCCTGCATGAAGGCGATGTTGGTATACACGGCTTCTTCATGCTCAGTCCTGGCATCTTGGATCTGGCAGACTTCACCCACTGTGGCTTGCACCGTATCAAGCATGGTCAGCCCGGTGAACACCCGCATCGTAAGTGTTTGTTCCTCCGGACTCATTGTCTGCCAGGCCGGGATGTCGTTGGATAGCGCGACTTTCTCCGGGAGCCAGAAATTGGCGGTCAGCCTGTTCCAGACCTCGAGGTCTTTTTCGTCGGTGACCCGGTTCCAGTTGATGGGTCGCAGCCGCGCAGAGGGGTCGTGCCGGTAGGACGGCGGGGTGACCGAGGCAGCTAGCAGATTGGCAGGTGTCGTGGTGTTTTCACTGATGCTCATGGTTTGCTTTGGGCTTTCTTTCGTCAGCAGGGGCGGGTAGGTCACAGTGCGCAGGAGACGCAGTTTTCGATCTCTGTTCCGGTGAGGGCCAGCTGGCGCAGACGGATGTAGTAGAGGGTTTTGATGCCTTTTCGCCAGGCGTAGATCTGGGCTTTGTTGATGTCGCGGGTGGTTGCGGTATCGCGGAAGAACAATGTGCAGGACAGGCCCTGGTCCACGTGCTGGGTGGCTGCGGCGTACGTGTCAATGATTTTTTCGTAGCCGATGTCATAGGCATCTTGATAGAAGTCAAGATTGTTGTTGTCCATGTGTGGTGCGGGGAAGTAGACCCGGCCAAGTTTGCCTTCTTTGCGAATTTCAACCTTGGAAGCGATGGGGTGGATCGACGCTGTTGCGTGGTTGATATAGCTGATTGATCCGGTCGGCGGGACTGCCTGCAAATAGGCGTTGTACAGCCCGTGTTCCTGAACGGATTTTTTGAGATCTTTCCAGTCCCGGGGTGTGGGCAGCTGTACTCCGGCGGATTCGAAGAGGGCGCGTACACGCCCCGTCGCCGGCGCCCACCGCCCGTCAATGTACTTATCGAAAAAGGAGCCGTCGGCATAGCTGCTTTCCCGGAATCCGTCGAAGGCGATGCCGCGTTCGATCGCAATCTGGTTCGACGCGCGGATTGCCAGGTATGCGATGGCGTAGAAGTACATGTTGGTGAAGTCAACGCCCTCCTCGCTGCCGTAGTGAATGCGCCGGGAGGCAAGGTAGCCGTGCAGGTTCATCTGCCCCAGCCCGATGGCATGGGAGCGGTCGTTCCCGTTGGCCACTGAAGGAACGGCGTCGACGTCGGACTGGTCCGAGACGCTTGTCAGCCCCCGCACTGCGGTGTTGACCGTGGCCCCGAGATCGGGTGAGGCCATGGCGGCCGCGATGTTCAATGAACCGAGGTTGCAGGATATGTCACGCCCGATCTCTTGATAGCCAAGGGCGGCATCGTATGTTGACGGCGTGTTTACCTGGAGGATCTCTGAGCACAGGTTGGACATGTTGATCCGCCCCTGCAACGGGTTGGCTCGGTTGGCTGTGTCCTCGAACAACACATAGGGGTACCCGGATTCGAACTGCAATTCGGCGATGGTTTTGAAGAATTCGCGTGCGCTAATGGTTGTCTTCTTGATCCGGGGGTTGGCAATCAACGCCTCATAGTGTTCGGTAACTGACATATCAGAAAGGGCCACCCCATATTCGCGTTCAACATCGTAGGGCGAGAACAGGTGCATGTCCTCAGCTGTTTTTGCCAGTTCGAAGGTGACATCAGGGATGACAACGCCCAAGGAGAGCGACTTTATTCGAATCTTCTCGTCTGCGTTCTCCCTTTTGGTATCGAGGAAGCGCATGATGTCGGGGTGGTGCGCGTGAAGGTACACGGCACCGGCACCTTGCCGTGCACCCAGCTGGTTCGCGTAGCTGAAGCTGTCTTCCAGGATCTTCATCACCGGTACCACGCCGGAGGCCTGATTCTCGATCTGCTTGATTGGTGCGCCTTGCTCGCGGAGGTTCGTCAACAGCAACGCCACCCCGCCGCCGCGTTTGGAGAGTTGCAGTGCTGAGTTGATGCTGCGGCCGATGGATTCAAGGTTATCCTCGGTCCGCAGCAGGAAACAGGAAACGAGCTCGCCACGCTGAGCCTTGCCCGCATTGAGGAATGTCGGCGTTGCGGGTTGAAACCTGCCGGTCATGATCTCATCGATCAGCCTGGCAGCAAGGTTCTCCTCGCCCTGCCCAAGGAAAAGGGCGGTGGCCACGACGCGGTCCTCGTACGTCTCGAGGTACTGGCTGCCGTCGGATGTCTTCAGGGTGTAACTGGTGAAGTATTTGAACGCACCCAGGAATGAGGCGAACCGGTGCTCGTGAGCGTAGGCCTGCCGATACGTGCTCTTCACGAATGACCACTCATAGGCCTTGATCGGGGCGGCTTCGTAATAGTCGCTGGCAATGAGGTACTCGATCTTCTCCTCCAGACTGTCGAAGCGGATCATGCGCGGGAGCACGTGCTGGGTCAGGTAGGCATCAACAGCTTCATGATCCTTCTCAAACTGGATCGACCCCTCGGAAGTGAATAGATTCAGCTGGGCATTTAGCGCGTGGTAATCCTTGCGAGTGCCCACACTCTGGCGGGCTGTGAGAGGTGTGTCCGTTGTAAGCGTCATGAGAAATCCTTCAGAGACGTAGTAGTGGTTCTTTTCCAGAATTCGGCCAGTCCGTCGCGGACTCTGGCAACGTCGCGATCGGAGCCAAGAAGTTCAAAACGGTACAGCTCGGGAACCCGGCATTTTCTCGAGATCACCGGTCCTGCCAGGCAGTAGTGCTCACCAAAATTCGTGTTTCCCGCAGTGATAACACCGCGAAGCAGCCCACGGTTGACTGAATCATTGAGGAATCCGACAACCTGCTTTGGCACCGCGCCCACACGTTCTCCCCCTCCGTAGGTGGGCAGCACCAGAACGAATGGCCGGGCTACTTGCAGGTGCCCCTCAACTCGTGGCCGCAACGGGATCCGAACCCTAGGAACGCCCAACCGATCCACGAACCTGCGGGTATTCTCCGAAACACTGGAGAAGAACACCAGATCGGGTGAAGAGGACTCGTTGAGCACTCGAGCAACCGGCGTCAACTCCCCGTTTGCTCCGGTTTTTTCATTCGCGTCCATCAGGCTGCGCCTCCTTCAATCAAACCCTCTTAGCCATATCTAGTGGTTCACCGCAAGAAGTGACACCACATCTAGTACTTGAGACACGCTACACCACAAATTTACGGGTAGCCTAAATATTGAATTTCGCCTTGCCTAATATTAGGCTGATGCGGTCTGACATGACTGAGGGAGGAATGCCATGCAGCAGCGGAAGCAAGACCGTGGCGGCGAAAGAGTTGAGTCCATCGCACCGTTCCGGCCGCTGCGCGAGGGCGAGCCGCAGGCTGCCAGGCGGCTGCCCTACACGCCTCAGATCCGAAATTGGTGGGCCCTGGATATCGAGCCTGCTCGGCGTCTATCGCCTCGGCACGGACCCCGAAAAACTCGATCGGTTCGCTCCCGTGTCCCCACGGATCACGCCCTCAGTTCCGTCAAGCAAGGATTTGACAAGGGGGCGCTCGTGGAAGCATTTTGCCAGCAGCTAAGCCACGGCGCCCAGGTACTGGCAGGGTACTTCCCAGGCAAGGAAGGAGCAGGGCGCGTCGCGGTGCCGAGCATAAACGGGTCCGCGTCGTTCAGGGGTCGGCGGCGGAACGCGGCAACCTGTTCGGCTGGGCTCGTCACATGCCGGCAGACTTATGAGTTTGACAGGGGTGGATGCCATGGTCTTCACGAGTTTGTCCATGCGTCGGGTGGCGAAACCGGGGAGGTGGCAGCCGCTCCGACGCAGGACAATGCGCTACTCATGGTTTGCAGCAACTGGCGGATCAAGCCAGGTGACGCATCACCCAGAACTTGACAAAAGTACGCAGGGAGGGCCGACTATGAGGCGCGGCCATCGTGAGGTGTGCCTTCGAATGGAAAGGGAAAGTTTCCTCGAAGGACACACCGTGACCGCGCCACGTTCAGGGCCGCATGCCTGACCGCAGGGTGTTAGGCCACGCTACCGGGCACTTCTGGGCCCGGGACGCGCCAGGCCCAAATTATCCCGCAGGGTGCTCCCCTGATAGGAGGAACGGAAGATCCCCCGTTTCTGCAGGATTGGCACCACCAATTCCACAAAATCCCGGAGCGATTCCGGGTAGGCGGGGCACATGAGGTTGAATCCGTCGCAGGCCCCGGAGTCAAACCAGCACTGGATTTTATCCGCAACTTCGTTGGCGGAGCCAATCATGGTCGCGTGCCCGCCACCGGCGGCCAAAAAACCCAACAATTCACGCAAGGTGGGCTGCATCGTCGCAATGATGCGCTGCACGGTGAGGTACCGGCCCTGAGGCCCTGTGAAGGTTTCTGCCGGGGGCAACGGGGCAACGGGGGCATCGAGTCCGTGTCCGCTGTAGTCCATTCCCGTGAAAATATTGAGCTGGGCGATGGCTGCCTCAATGTCCAGGTAGGCGTCCAGTGCCCGTTTTTTCTCCATGGCCTGCTCGCGGGTGGCGGCGACGTAGGTGACTAGGCCGGGAAGAATCGGGACAATGGTCCCGCCTCGGCCGGCAGCAGCCAGGCGCGTCCGCATGTCAGTGGCGAATTCGATTGCGGAGTCCTTGTCCCACGACACCGAATAAATGGCTTCGGCAAATTGTGCAGCAAAATCCCGTCCTGCCTCCGAGGATCCGGCTTGGAACAGTACCGGCTGTCCCTGCGGGGAACGGGGGACATTCAGCGGCCCCGCCACGGAGAAATACTTCCCCGTATGGTTGATCGGCCGGATCTGTTCCGGATCAATGAATGTTCCCAGCTCCCGGTCCCTGGGCAACGCCTGGTCCGTCCAGGAATCCCAGAGCCGCTGGAGCACCCGAACGAATTCATCCGCCCGCTCGTAGCGCTCAGCGTGCTTGGGCAGTGCGGCGAAGCCATGGTTTTGTGCCTCGGCGTCGAACATGGAGGTGACTATGTTCGCACCCACCCGGCCGCCGCTGATGTGGTCCAGGGAGGCCAGCATGCGGGCGGCGTGGAAGGGTGTGTAGAAGCTGGAGGAGACGGTGGTGACCAGGCCGATGTGTTTCGTGGCCCGGGCGATGGCACTCAGTGCCGTAATCGGCTCCAAGAGCCAGGGCACACCGGCGGAATACTTCCGGTTGATGCTGTGTCCGTCGGCGAAGAAGACCGCGTCAAGGCAGCCACTTTCGGCCAGCTGGGCCAGCTCCTCGAAATAGGCTATTTCCCCGACACGGTCGGCGCTGGAATCCGGATGCCGCCAGCCCATGGTGTGGTGCCCTGCACCGAAGAGGAAGGCGTTGATGTGCATTTGCCGAGTGCTGGTGGCGCCGTCAGTGGCCGGCACTAGTTCATCACCAGTCCGCCGTCGACCACGAGGTTTTGTCCCGTCACTGCCCGGGACCAGGGGGAAGCGAAGAACAGCACTGCATCAGCAAATTCGGCTGGTGTGGTGACCTTGCGCAGGGGTGTTCCGCCGGCGATCAAGTCGAAGACCTGCTCGGGTGTGGCGGCAGAGGCGTCGGTGGTGCGCAGCAGTCCCCCGGAGACCATGTTCACTCGGATTTTGGACGGGCCCAGGTCGGCAGCGAAGGTGCGTGTCAGTGCCAGCAGGGCAGCTTTGGCTGCGGTGTAGTCGTGGTAGGGCACCACCGGGTTTTGGAATAGGTTGGTGCCAATGTTCACGATGGTGCCGAATCCGGCGTCTTTCATGCCCGGCAAAACCGCTTGAATCGTGTTCAGCGCACCGCCCACAACGCCGGAAAACTGGGCCGTAAATTCGTCGTAGCCAATGCCGTCCGCCTTTGGCCGCCCGTCACCGTTAAAGGAAAAATCGGGTAGGGCGTTATTGATGACGGTGGTAATGGGCGCACCAAAATGCCCAGCCGCGGTAGTCACCATGGCCTGGACCGCGTCGCTGTCGGTGACATCGGCAGGCAAGGCAACGGCTTGTTCAGATCCGATGTTCGCGGCAAGTTCACGCGCCGCCGCCTCACTGTTGCGGTAGTTCAGCACCACCTTGGCACCTTCTCGGGCGAAGGCACGGGCCAGGTCGGTGCCTAGTCCGCGGCCTGCTCCGGTAATCAGTACGATCTGGTCTTTGATTTGCATGTCGTGCACCTTTCAGCGGTGCGAAAGGATGCCAGGAACGCACGAAGGTCTGGCTCGAGGGGACACATCGTCATTGCTGCAGGACCGGCATCCCTTCGCTCGGATTATCGAGATCAGGTTCAACGGGTCTAGCTCTCAGCCGCCAGGCGGCACCCCGTGTCGTGTCCTCGGCCAAACTACCACGGTTCGGACGGCGGAACGCAACGCTGTGTCCTCCCGCTTCGACTCAGCGCTACAAAGTGTTGCCGTAGCTGCCCACATGGAAAATGAAGAGCTTCTGACCGGCTGATTGCCGGCTATCCTGAGCAATTCCACGGGTTGTGTCCGCCGGCCTGTCCGCCGCGCCAAAGAACTAATACGAGACCGCGCCCAACCTGAGGGCGCCACCCTCCAACGCGCCCGGGCCCTCATCTGTACCAGAGCCCCGGTAACAGATGACGCAACAGAGCCCTACGAAGTATCGATCTCCTGTACAGATGTATTTGCGACCGAGCGAAAAACGTTCGACTCTCTAGAAGAGGCTCGAGCTGACACGCGCCGGCGCGTTTATGGTGCCTCAAGATGCTCTTAGGGCTCACGTTGAAATTAGTTCTTGTTGTTCGGGCGTGTCGTTTTCTCCTTGGGGGCGGCGGCTACGGTGTAGGTCCAGTCGCCGTGGAAGTCGTGCCGGTGCAGGCGGGTCGCTTCGAAGGTTTTCATTTGTTGGTCGGTGATCCTGGTGCCTTTGGGGTAGGTGTTGGTGCCGCGCATTGACTCGATGGTGAGCCCGGATTTGTTGGTGGTTGCCGCGATGGTCTGGACGGCGACTTCGTGGGTTTGAAGGGGCCGGTCGCGCCAGTTCATGGTGATGGCGGAGAACATCCGGTGCTCAATCTTGTTCCACTTGGACGTTCCCGGGGGCAGGTGGCAGACGGTGAGTTGAAGCCCGGTCTCGGCGGCCAGGGCGGCGAGTTCGGTTTTCCACAGCCGCAGGCGGGACCCGTTGGATCCGCCGCCGTCCGCGGTGATCAGCAGCCTCTTCGCGTCCGGGTAGGCGGGGTGGCCGACCATTGTCCACCAGCGGCGGATCGACTCGACGGCGAAGGTGCCGGTGTCGGTGTCGGAGCCGACGTTGACGAGCCCGGTGTTCGCCCCGACGTCATAGATTTCGTAGGGCACCGCCTTGCCCTCCTTGCCGATGAAGTCGTAGATGGCATGCTCGGCCGTTGCCGTGCGAACGGCTTCCTCCCACACAGTTCCGGCCAAACGCAGGGCCTGCTCAGTGATAGTGGCCAGCGTCGCG